>NZ_JABELD010000037.1 GCF_018853445.1 Acidithiobacillus concretivorus | reverse complement strand
GCCTCATTCAATCCGCCAAGGCCAAGGCTCGGGGTTACCGCACGCACAAGAACTTTATCAACATGGCCTACCTGATCCTGGGCAAGCTGGATCTCAGGCTACCCACTTGAAATGACGAGGAACCCTTGTCGCCCAAACTGGACCCCTTAAAACTCACACCACCATAAACAAAAGAAAAGCCGTTAAGCTTCCCTGTGGAGGCTAAATTAGGCACCACACCAACATCTTTTGATTCTAGGAACTCCACGAACTGCATAACAGCCTTGGGCTCTTTAGTGGACTCATTAAGTAGCTCTTGCAAGGCTAAACGCGGCGGCTTTATGCCTAATCTCAAACCATTCTCGATTTCATCCTTTCTAGGCAACTTAACATCCGGCATCTTTATTTTTTTGTCCTCTGTATATTCTGGGCCTTTCGTGATAGTTAATAAGTGGTCAATCTCGATCTGCTGGATGATCCGCGTAGATATAAGGTTTTCGTTTTTGCCCAAATACAGCGATCCATCCAGCGCAATGCGCGAGGCTACGATATGTATATGCTGCCCCTCTTTATCGTTATGCAGCACATAACAACGCGGATGCAGTTCGCTGAACCCAATCTCACGCATATATTCATCAGCAATTTGCACCCACTGATCATCTGACACTGATTCACCTACCGGAAGTCTTAGGCTGTTGTGCCAGACGGGTTTCTCGATCTCTGGGCGAAGTGTTCTAGTAATCCCAAATTCTTGTGCAAGAGTGCGAGGATCGGTTCCGGACAAGTTGCCGCCGATTAGCTTGCCAGGTTCCTCCTTATGTGACTTGTCACGACCGAAAACATAATTTAAGACACCACGAAAACCCTTGCCACGCCTAATCTTACGCATCCCTTTCATTCGTCATCATCCTCCGGCCCATCATCTGAATCTTCACTCACTCCCATCAACTCCCGACGCAATGCCTGAACCTGATCAATCAAGTCTTCCAAGACAAACGATGGAATTGGCTCGGATTTCGTATGCCTGATTAAACCGTAGTTGATGGCACGTTGGTATTGATTCAGGTTTGAGATAACCGTAGATAAGGCCGTCCACGCCTCGCGGTTAATGGCAGGAATGGCAGGCGGCAATTTGCCGATGCCCGCCATGCGAAGAAATGCCGCACGCTGGTATGGACCACGCGACGAATCAAGCTCGGAAAGTTCGGAAGCATTAAGCCGAACATTTACGGAGTGAACACGCTTAAATTCGGCAGCGATGGGCACCGGACCAGTACGACGATTCCGCGAAATATCTATATCCATAACAGCACCTATCATCCATTAAAATGACCAGATTGAAGCACGCAAACGAAGTGCAGGCGTGCTGGGGGTGTCGGGGTGAAACCCTGACCAAGAATAGCCTAAAGCGTAGCGATGGTTAGCTCTTGCTCCTCACCTTACCGATATCACATATATGCATAATGCCATTATTTTTTATCTGAACAAGTAGACCTATATAGAGTCAATCTGGCACCAAATTAAGTCACACTTATTTTATGCGGATTAACCATTATCTGCTCCGTCGTATCGCTCCACTCACCACCGACCCAAGGGTATTTATTCCGGCGGTGAAAGAGGCACGGATAGTTAATCTTTGAATGACAATTACGATGCCACTTTTTTATCAATTACTGCTAACGAACAAGTAAAACCTTGTGCCATACTTCGCCCCGCCGGATCTTTGCACCCCTTGGGGTCGCCGAAGGCGGGGGTTTATATAGTCAAACTCCAAACCGTTCGCGTAACAGAGAATAGATAATGGGATAAATTACAAATTCTGCGCCTGAAACCACAACTTTTGGCAATGCGCGATAATCGGTCGTTTCCGTGACATCTAAACTGGATTACTCTCCGATCAGAGTGAGGCAGATTTTGAAATCCCACTAGGGCGAATAAGATGTAGGGTAGTGCACGGCTTAAGCTACCAACATCACCTTAGAACCAATAGATATATTAATAAATAAATAGATACGGGTGCACCGAAACGGTGCCAGTTTGATCCCGGACATACACCGGATTGGTGCAACCGCCACCGAAAGCCCTGATTGGTAAAATGAGAAGTGAGCACTTGAGCCAAAGCAAAGCGCCATTATGTACTCAGCCTGTTAATCAGCGTCACTCTTTGTCATCTGTCAGCATCAGGTTTTTATCGGCCTATATTGCGGAATATGAATCGTTAGTTCTCTGAAATATTTGGTGTAGTAGAGATATACTTCGGTTTTCAATATACAAGGGTTAATAATCGAGACGCTGCTTTCTGCTAAAACTGGCTAATCACCAGCACTTTTTGACAACAGGGATGTATCCAGCGCAAAGGCAGCCGTAACAATCTCCTCTCCAAATGGGCGAAACCACAACATCGCCAAAGTACGGGCGCGGGTAGGACACATATTTGCAGCCATAGAACAAATGGGTGGCAAGCGTATTCGGACCATCGGCCAGGTACGTGCAAGCTTCGCGATGACTATGATGGTCGTGACCTACAACATCAAGCGCCTGACCTTTCTCGAAAGGGGGCAGCTCAAGGCCGTAGTCTGCCCGTAATGCGGAAAATCATGGAAATATGGCCTTAAAAACGCCGTTTGCTACAAAATCCGTATGGAAATGTCCTGAATCATGATTTTTGAGGCTAACATCCGTCAGGAAAGCAAGTTTTTTGAGCTACCCTGATATTATTCCTTTTCCGCACTGGCAGGAATGACCGATTTCGCTGAAAAGAGATCATTTTTAGTGAACAGCGATAGAAGTTGTGCCGCCAATTCCGGCAGCGCCGTCTGTACTGTATCCCAAACCACGTCGAGATTAATGTCGAAGTAACCATGGGCGATGCGATTGCGCATCCCGCGCATACTTCGCCAAGGTATTTCGGTGTGTTCTTCCGCAAACGCTGGGTATATGTCCATCACTTTCGTTGCGGCCTCACCAATGATGATGAGATTCATAACAACTGCTTGCTGAGTGCGCTTGTCATTGATGAAATCGACTTTACTCAAACCTTCTACAAAGCCACAAGCATCAGTCGCCGCTTGTTTTATATGATCAAGGTAGTCAGGTAGTCGGTTCTCGCTCATACCGGTCGCGCTTCCTCAAGCACTTTGGCGCGAAATTTCAGCGGCAAGTCTGCAGGGGTAAGCAGATCAACATGGACGCCAAGCAAAGACTCAAGTTCGCATTGTAAGTCGCCTAGATCGAACAATGTTGCCCCTGGCAGCGCATCGACCAGTAGATCAAGGTCACTGCCGTCCTCATCCGTACCGCGTATGGATGAGCCAAAAACACGTGGATTCGTTGTGGGAAATCGGCTTACGGCTTCGCGCACAGCATTGCGATGCAGTTCAAACGCGAGTGATGGGCGCATATCATCTCTCCGATTCTCAATAAAAGATGTAAATAGTATATGATATTTTCATTTTCTCTACATCTCCGGTCCTTCCATTGATTCGTGTGCGATCCGCTAGGCCAATCATTCTCGACGACTGGTAAGCCTGCTTTTGCAGATATATAAGCAGCAGATGATGCCATTCTCTTTCCGTTTGCTGAATGACCAGTTACCGCCTTGGTCTGCTATCAGACGGTACGCTTTCCGACGATCCATTAGGGTAACGGTAGTGCTGGCACCATACTGGCTCCACCCTGGTAACCAAATGATTAGGTTACGGCAGAAAAAAATCAGTCAGTTTGCATTACTAAATTTTTAGTGATTATGTTTTTAATAGGATAGAGTGAACGCCAGATAAAGGGCATGGTGTAAAGCTATAGCTTGATATTTCGGTGGCATGAACCACCCAAATGAATAACAAGCACCACCAAAAGAGTACAACCACGATAGGGCTACTCTGTGCGTTCCTTGACCTTCAGGCTCACCTTAAACGTCACCACCCGTCTGGCCGTAATCTTGCAGGGAATACCCGTCTTGGGATTCCGCCCCGGTCTGGCAGCCTTTTCCCGTAACGTAAAAGTCCCAAAGCCGGACAACTTCACGTCCTCACCGGACGCCAGTGTTTCCCGCAGGGTATCAAACAGGCTGTTCACCAATTCCAGACTGGTCAGGTAGGTCAAACCTGTTTCGTCCACCAGTGCATGCGCCATTTCTGCTTTGGTTACGGTCATAGTTCTTTCAGCACCTTATTCAATGCGCGTTGTGCAGAGGCCAGTTCTGTCATCAGAAAGCCATGAGCGCCTACGTGTATCTGGCAATCCTGAATGACTTCCCGATAGGCATCCCTATAGTCGAGCATCATCACCTTGCGCCGGTCCTTCTTGGTCCGGATGAAATTTTCGTCATAGTACACCAGAAGGTCTTCCGCAAAATAACTGACCACCAGCATGGCAGCATTGGTGGCATATTCCGCCATGAAGTCCGGACCAAAACTGTTTGAAGAAAGAATGAACTCATCCGTTGGAAGCATTTTATCCAGCTTGCGCATGACCTTGTGTGTGGATTTGGTCCGTTGAAGCAGCCAATCCACGGCTTCCTCATCCGTTAATTCTGGATATCTCTGCGCTTCGTAGATCAACACATTGGCCGCTTCCGTCAAGGCGTTCATGCCGTGAATGGTCCGCAAGAACTGGGCGCAAGGGGAAGCCAATTCATCCTCAGTGGATTCCAGACCGGACTGTGCAAGGTACAGGCTACCCGCCTGAATAAGCGCGTCGAGCACATCTACCGGCATATCATCGAAGTCTTGCAGCAGCAGCGCCGGACCATAAGCATTATCACTGCTTTTCGGTCGGCGGTTTTTCTTGCGCAAGGGTTTGGCGGATTTACCGCCAGCGGGGAATGGGTGAACGTTAGTCATTGCGGGAATTTATCACGATGCGGCTATCCAGAAAATCGTGACCGTTAAAATCATGTAGCATCATCTGAATTATCCGTATTTGTGCGGTATCCTATCCTGACGATAAGGGGGTTCTGTGCTATAACCATCCAAACAATCAAAAGGAAGCACCATGCCACGAGGACCAGCCAAGAAGAAAGCCGAAGACACCAGCAGTCTTGAATCCAAGCTTTGGGCCACTGCCGACAAGCTACGCGGCCATCTGGATGCTGCTGATTATAAGCATGTGGTGCTGGGCCTTATTTTCCTGAAATACATCTCGGACCGCTTTGCCGATAGATATACGGAAATCATTCGGGAAGAAGCCGGGACTTACGCCGCCGAAGACCGCGATGAATACACGGCAGAAGGCGTGTTCTGGGTTCCGGCGTCATCCAGATGGGCAGCAGTGCAAGCAGCCGCCAAACAAACGGACATCGGCAAGCGCATTGATGATGCCATGACCGAAATCGAAAAAGAAAACCCCAAACTCAAAGGCATCCTGCCCAAAGGTTATGCCCGTCCTACACTGGATCAGCGGCGTCTGGGCGAACTGGTGGACCTCATCGGCACCATTGGTTTAGGAACGGTTGAACATCAGGCCCGCGATACCTTGGGGCGGGTCTATGAATACTTTCTGGGCCGTTTTGCCAGTGCCGAAGGCAAACGCGGTGGTGAGTTCTACACCCCAGCATCCGTAGTCCGAACCTTGGTCACCATGTTGGCCCCGTATAAAGGGCGCATCTATGACCCTTGCTGCGGGTCCGGTGGTATGTTCGTACAAAGTGAAAAGTTCATTGAAGCCCACGGCGGCAAAGTGGGCGACATTAGTGTTTACGGGGAAGAATCCAATCCCAATACGTGGAAATTGGCCCTGATGAATCTCGCCATTCGGGGTATTGAAGCCGATTTGGGGGTGGAAGCCGCAGATACCTTTCACAAAGACCTGCATCCTGATTTACGGGCGGATTACATTCTCGCCAATCCCCCTTTCAACATATCCGATTGGGGTGGCGACCTGCTCAGAGAAGATAAACGCTGGCAATACGGGATACCACCCACGGGTAATGCCAACTTCGCCTGGGTGCAGCACATGGTTCACCATTTGGCCCCTTATGGTGTAGCGGGCTTTGTCTTGGCGAACGGGTCCATGTCATCCAATACCAGCGGTGAAGGCGAAATCCGCAAGAATCTCATTGAAGCGGATATGGTGGATTGCATGGTGGCCTTGCCTGGTCAGCTTTTCTACAGCACCCAGATACCCGTCTGCCTGTGGTTTCTGGCAAAGAACCGCGATGACGGACACGGTATGGCGGGCAAGGAACTGTTTGAACGCACCGGCGAAGTGCTGTTCATTGATGCCCGCAACATGGGCTTCATGGCCGACCGCACCCATCGGGAACTGAGCGACGAAGACATTCAGAAAATTGCCGATACTTACCATAACTGGCGCGGTGATGGTCCGGGGGAATATGCAGACATTCCCGGCTTCTGCAAAGCAGCCAGTCTGGATGACATCCGCAAGAATGGCCACGTCCTGACACCGGGGCGTTATGTCGGTGCTGCGGCCAAGGATGAAGACGACGAACCCTTTGAAGAAAAGATGGCACGACTGACCCAAGAACTATCCGAACAGTTGGCGGAAGGGCGGCGGCTGGAAGATGAAATGCGCAAGAATCTGGGGTTGTTGGGGTATGAAATCTAAACCCTCTCACCTTGACGAAACGAGGCATCAACATAATAATCAATATGAATCTGGATTGGGATGAAGAAAAACGGCAGGCCACTCTCGCGCATCGGGAACTGGACTTCGCAGATTGCGTAGAAGTGTTTGCCGATGTCACCTTTGAGTTTCCCGATACGCGCAAAGACTATGGCGAAACGCGTACCGTTTGTATCGGATTCCTAAAAAACCGGATGGTTGCCGTGGTGTACACACAACGTGGGGATACCCGACGGATTATTTCAATGAGGAAATGTAATGAGCGTGAAATCAAAATCTACCGCGAACGTCTGGATAGATGAAGACGACGCTGAGGAATTAACCGGTGAAGAACTGGATCACCCGGAAGGCCGCTGGCTGAAAGGCGGTGAATCCATGAATAGCGAACAAGGCCAAGCCGCTTTTCGTGCTCACTTACGAAAAAAGCAGGTCAATATGCTGATTGACCCAGATGTTCTTGACTACTTTCGCCAAAAAGCGGGGCAACGCGGATACCAGACGCTGATTAACCGTACATTGCGAGAATCCATGGAACGGGAATCCTTGCTGGATGCCGTGCGCAAAGTCGTTCGGGAAGAATTGCACCATACGGATTAGCTAACTGACAGGTTTTAGGGGGGTATTATGAGCGTGGACCGTGACCGTGGGGTGGCGATTGTCAACGAGGTCATAGACCCTCTGGATGGGGATACGGTGTTTGGGCAGCGATGGGGTAGCGGCGAACACATCCGTATAACGCCCAAAGAATTGAACGCCCTGATGGAAGGCAAAATCATCGCCGTGGATGTCGAGAGTGAGTATGTGGTGTACCTTCAACTGGATGAGGAATCCGAGGATTGAACCATGCTACAAACTATTGAAGTGGAAATCGATGCAGAGGGACAGGTTCATCCCGTTGGGTTGGGCAAACCGATTCCGGCAGGCCCTGACTTGTTGACCTTGCTGACGCCACGTGCCAACGAAGAATCGCTGCTTTCTGAATCTGCACTGGCTGAAGACTGGTTGAAACCCGAAGAGGATGAGGCATGGGCCTACTTGCAACCTGTCAGGTAGTACGGGGGAAACCATGATCAGCGAACTGGATACCGTCATTCTGGTGAAAAGCCGACCCGATGAGGGGCTGAGAAAAGGCGATGTAGGGGCCGTGGTATTCATTCATGAGGGTGGCAAAGCTTTTGAAGTAGAGTTTACTACTCTGGCCGGTGATCCATTGGGGGTACTGACCTTGGCAGAAGATGAAATCCGGCCTGTCTCGGCAAGGGATGTGCCGCATGTGGGGGTGACGTGATGAAGTTCCGTGCTTTCAACGGTAAGGGCAGAAGAAAAATCTGTATTTGTTGTGGGGCATAGTCAATGAAACTTGCAGAAGCACAAAGGGCTTTCACTCAGTCCATGCGATCAAAGTATCCGAACCTGTTCCCTGAACCGGAAAATGAGGACTATGCCATCAATCGGTATGGGATAGAGGTCTATCAAGGCTGGTTTCCCATCGTTGAGCACATGATTGACCAGATTGCGGCCTACGCAGAACACCATGAGATTGACGATTTCTTGCGGATCACCCAGATCAAAACGGATTACTGCCTATTGCGCTGCAAATCAACGCTGCAGAACGATGAACTGGACCAGATCATCAACGCACATAACGAACAGGCTACTAACATCTGTGAACAATGCGAAAAACAGGGCGAAATTCGCGTGGAACGCCGATGGAAGACTGTGCTTTGCGACATGTGCAATAGTAAAAAATGAAGACGCAGATCATTGAGGCAATAAAAACAGTCATCTTGGAATTTCAGGATAATCCGTATGCTTTTCTCTATGAGGAAGATATTCGTGCAACGCTTTTTTATGAAATACGGAAGCGTATATCTGGTGAAATAGAAGTGGCTGGTAGGGGCAATCCTGAGCAGAAATATCGGTTGCGGGGCGTGTACTGTGAGTATGGAAAGAAAATAGATATTGCCTGCCTGAAAATGGATTCACAAATTGATCCAAAACCGCATAGGGGGCAGGACACATTCATTTACAACATCCCCGTTGAAATCGGCATAGAACTCAAATACCGTAAGATTGGTGATAACTTTACTGTTCAAGAATCCATCAAAGATTACGACAAGCTGAAGGGCATAGACGTAACAAACTGCTTGGCTATAGCTTTCGTGCAAAATGATAAAGAATTGCCAGACTTTCTCGGATCGGTTGCATCGACGCATGCGGAATGGCTGCCATACACTAAAAATCTTGACGGAATTTTTGTTGTTACGAAAAATGAGTTACGGAAAATCACAAATTAGCTCAACAGAAACGATAAAGGACCTTTGATGGTAAATTCAGGATTTAAAAATTCTCGGCGGATGAGTTAGCTTGAGAGAATGTGATGCCATACATCATCTGACAGCAAGAATCAAATCAACCAGAAATTTGTGAAAGGGGATATGGAAACCATGATCATTATCCATGACGACAGTAAAGTTTTTAAGGTTGAATTCGTCATGCTTTCTAGTGATCCATTTGGGGTACTAACCTTGGCAGAAGATGAAATTCGGCCTGTTTCCGCAAGGGATGTGCCGCATGTGAGGGAATTGTGATCCTTTCTTTGGCGCAAATCATCAAGGGTCCAGGTATACTACTGGGGAATGCAGTGGTGCACAGGATGCGGTCAATTAACGGGAAGCTTGAGTATGGTAGGTGATTGGACATCTAGTGAATTAGGCGAACTCACGATCAACTTTGATGGCAAGCGGAAACCGGTCAAGGAATCGAATCGTCGCCCCGGCCCTTATCCTTACTATGGTGCATCGGGCATCGTTGATTATGTTGATGGCTATTTGTTTGAGGGTGACTACCTGCTGATTGCTGAAGACGGTGAGAACCTTCGGACGCGACAGACCCCTATCGCTTTCATTGCTAGGGGAAAGTTCTGGGTTAACAACCACGCCCATATCGTTGTAGGCAACGAGAATGCTGATACACGATTCCTAATGTATGCACTACATAACGCGGATACCGATGAATATCTAACAGGCGCTGTGATGCCCAAACTTACGCAAGGCAATCTCAATAGAATCGAGATTTCACATCCCTGTCTTGCCGAACAACGCCGCATCGCCCACATTCTGGGCACCCTCGATGACAAGATTGAAAACAACCGCAAGACGGCGAAGACTCTGGAAGCCATGGCGCAGGCCATCTTCCAGTCGTGGTTCGTGGACTTTGACCCGGTACGCGCCAAGATGGCCGGTGAATCAAAAGAAAGCATCTGCAAACGGCTGAAACTCACGCCGGAAATTCTGGGCCTGTTCCCGGATCGGCTAGCGGACTCGGAATTGGGGGAAATTCCTGAGGGGTGGGAAGTCAAACCGCTTGAAAGCGTAGCAAACTTTTTGAACGGGTTAGCTATGCAAAAATTTCCTTCCTATGGCCTAGAAGACGATCTATCAGTCATAAAAATTGCGCAACTTAGGATCGGTAATCTCATTGGTGCTGATCAGGCAAGCCGTGAAATAGAACCAAAATATATTGTCCATGATGGTGATATTCTATTCTCATGGTCCGGCTCTCTTGAATGTGTTCTATGGTCTGGTGGAACTGGCGCACTTAATCAACATCTTTTCAAGGTCACACCAAAACTGAATTACCCGCGTTGGCTTTGTTATTTTGGCATTCATCATCATTTAAGTTATTTTCGTGAGATCGCTGCAGGGAAAGCCACTACGATGGGTCACATCCAGCGGCACCATTTATCTGATGCCGTTCTCACCCTTCCGTCCATTATGAATCTTGAGGTTATAAGTAAACCGGTGCAGGCATTGTTCGAGACAGTATGGAAGAAACATGTTGAATCACAAAAGCTATCCGGCATACGTGACATGCTTCTACCCAAGCTGATTTCCGGCGAGCTGCGCGTGCCAGCAGCGCAAGACTTGGTTGAAGATTCTTTGCTGTGATCATGAGGCACCCATTATGACCAAGCCAATCTCGTCATTGGGTTCATTCTTACGCAAATCGCGATTCAACGTAAATCAGGCACTATTTTTCTTTGCGGTCCCTGTTGCTGCATTGATGCTGGCACAGTCCTATCGGCGTGATAAGGAAATTGCTGAGCAGATCATTGGGGTAAAGCGCCACATTGATATTCCGATTATAGTATTGACACCTGAAGGGAAGCGTGAGGTGGCTGATTTTGAAACCTATAGTAATCTTATCTTGTCTATTCCATTGCCAAACCCTCATGATCGTTTTGGGGGGTGCTTTGGTGTTGCACGGAAAGCATTGCTAATTGCCTGGACGGAAATTGCGTCGGGGCAGGACATGGCACATGCCATAGAATTAGGGCGTTTCTCGGCCTTTGCTGCGCTAGATGCTACCATTGAAAAACACACAAGATACAAGGAAAAGCCAAAAGGCTATCAGGAAGGGTGGGGCTTTGGGGCAAGGCTCAAGCTCTTCACCGAACGTGCAGAACAAAACGATTTGCTGAAAAAGCTTTCATCTGCGTCAGGCTATCCGATCGAAGAATTGCGGTGCTCTGCTATTCGAGACCTAGCAACCGTACGAAACGTCACTGGCCATTGCAAAGGCCACACAGAACATACCGAAACGCCGTCTTCGCGTATTGACCTGCGGCCCATTCACTTGGCCTCAGCCATAATCAGTGAGCTGCAACCATGAACCCCCTCAACGAATCCACCATAGAACACCACGCCATCGCCCTGTTCAAAGAACTGGGCTACACCTACGCCTATGGTCCCGAAATCGGTCCAGACAGCCAGCATCCCGAACGGGCAGACTACGAAAACCCCCTATTGCTGGACCGCCTGCAACAGTCCATTCATCGCCTGAACCCCGAAGCCCCCAAAGACATCCGCGAAGAAGCCCTGCGCCATGTGCAGGCCATTGCTGTGGGTGGACTCATGACCGAGAACAGCCTCTTTCAGCAGATGCTCGTGGAAGGGGTCCGGGTGGCCTTCATGGTGGATGGCGACGAACGCGGCAGCATTGTCCGCCTGATCGACTATGAATTTCCCGAACACAATGATTTTCTGGTAGCCAATCAGTACACCGTCATCCATGACCGCATCAAGCGCCGTGCCGATCTGGTGGTTTTCGTGAATGGCCTGCCTTTGGGTCTTTTTGAACTCAAAAACATGGCGGATGCCAACGCCACCATCCGCAAAGCCTGGAATCAGTTGCAGACCTATCAGGCCGACATCCCCAACCTCATGGTCTACAACGCCGTGCTGGTCATCAGTGATGGCCTCAAAGCCGCCGTGGGTTGTCTGGGTGCCCCTTATGAACGCTTCCTGCCATGGAAGACCAGCGACGGGCAGGAACTCATGCAAAAAGGGGATGACCCCTTACGCTTCCTGATTCATGGGGTTTTTGAACCCAGCCGTTTTCTGGACCTGATCCGCTATTTCATCGTCTTGAGCGACGATGGCCACAAGCACATCAAAAAGATGGCCGCTTACCATCAATTCCATGCTGCCCGAAAAGCCCTACTGACCACCTTGGCAGCAGCAGGTATCGGTGGCGACCGTCGGGGTGGTGTGGTCTGGCATACTCAAGGATCGGGCAAAAGCCTCACCATGCTGTTTTTCGCGGGGATGCTCATTCAACATCCTGCGCTGGAAAATCCCACGCTTCTCATGCTGACCGACCGCAACGATCTGGACGGCCAGTTGTTCGGTACTTTTGCAGCAGGCAAGCCACTTTTGCGGCAAGACCCGCAACAGGCTGACAGCGTCAGTGATTTGCGGGAACTATTGCAAAGGGCATCCGGTGGTGTGCTATTCAGCACCATCCAGAAATTCCAGAAAGACCGCGACCAGCCTTTGGGTAAGCATCCGGTATTGTCCGACCGCAAGAACATCATCGTCATGGTGGACGAAGCCCAGCGCAGCCAATACGAGATTCTCGATGGATACGCCGCCAATTTACGCGCCGCCTTACCCAACGCCACCTTTGTGGCTTTTACCGGCACCCCGCTGGAATTGAATGACCGGGATACGCGGGTGGTATTCGGGGATTACATCGACATCTATGACATTCAACGGGCGGTAGAAGATGGGGCCACGGTGCCCATTTATTATGAAAGCCGTCTGGTGCGCCTCAACCT
The DNA here is from genome assembly GCF_018853445.1 of Acidithiobacillus concretivorus. Classification (GTDB taxonomy): domain Bacteria; phylum Pseudomonadota; class Gammaproteobacteria; order Acidithiobacillales; family Acidithiobacillaceae; genus Acidithiobacillus; species Acidithiobacillus concretivorus. Next base: position 70,894 of record NZ_JABELD010000037.1, on the reverse strand, counting down.
GCCCGAAGACCAGCGACCCGTCATCGACGAAACCTTTGAGGAAATCACCGAAGACGACGAACAGGAAAACCGCGAACGCCTCAAAACCCGCTGGGCGCAACTGGAAGCCTTGGTGGGTGCGCCCAAACGCATGGAACAAATTGCCGCTGATTTACTGGATCATTGGGACAAGCGCAAAAGCATCCTGTCCGGCAAGGCCATGATTGTGGCGATGAGCCGCCGCATTGCCGTGGACCTGTATAACGCCATTACCCAGATACACCCCGACTGGCACAGTGAAGAGGATGCACAAGGCCGGATCAAAGTAGTCATGACCGGTTCTGCCAGCGACCCCATCGAATGGAAGCCACACATTCGCAGCAAGGCGGGTAATGAAGACATTGCCGACCGCCTCAAAGACCCCGAAGATGCACTGGAAATCGTCATTGTCCGTGATATGTGGCTAACCGGTTTTGATGCCCCAGCCCTCAATACCCTGTATGTAGATAAACCCATGCGCGGGCATACGCTCATGCAGGCCATTGCTCGCGTCAATCGGGTCTTTACCAACAAGTCCGGTGGACTGGTGGTGGATTACATTGGTATTGCTCAAGACCTGAAAAACGCCATCGCCACCTATACCCGTTCCGGTGGCAAGGGTAATCCCGCTGAAACCGTGCAGGAAGCCATCAAGGTGATGCTGGAAAAGCTGGATATTTGCCGCAATCTGTTTCACGGCTTCGATTATCAGGACTATCTACACGGGGATGGTTCGGAACAGGTTGCCACCCTGCGTCAGGCCATTGAGTTCATTCTGACGCAGGAACTGACCGAAGACGATGTCAAACGCCGTTTCCGTAAGGCCACTTCGGGCCTCAAAAAAGCGGCCACACTGGCGGCAGGCGATGAAGCCGTGGAACGCTGCCGGACCGAAATCGTCTTTTTTCTGAGTGTCCGCGCCACCCTGGATAAAGCCAGAGAAGCCGAAACCATCATAGAAGAACAGGAATACGCGATCCGCCAACTCATTGACCAATCCATTGCCCCCGAAGGTGTCGTGGACCTGTATGCGGTGGCCGGTATCCCCAGAAGCGAAATATCTTTGTTATCCGATGAATTCATCCACCAGATACAGGACATGCCCGAAAAGAATCTGGCGCTGGAAATGCTCAGAAGATTATTACAAGACAAGGTGCGCAAGGAAGGCAAAGGTAATCTGGTGCAAAGTAAAGCCTTCTCGGAAAAGCTGGAAGAAGCCCTGCGCAAATATCACAATCGTTCGGTGGATACCGTTGAGGTGATGCAGGAACTCATCGAACTGGCTAAAGCCTTGCAGGCACTGGATCAACGTCATGCCGCACTGGGCCTCAGTAAAGACGAAGCCGCCTTTTATGACGCGCTGGCGACCAATGATTCCGCCGTACAGGCCATGGGCGATGAAGCCCTGAAACTGATTGCCAAGGAAGTAGCCGATACCGTGCGCCAGAACACCCGCATTGATTGGTCCATCCGCGAACAAGCGCGGGCGCATCTGCGCAGGATGGTGAAACGGGTTTTACGGAAACACGGTTATCCGCCTGATATGCAGGAAGGGGCGGTGAATACGGTTATTGAACAGGCTGAGGGGTTGGTGGCATAACCTGGGCCTGCTATATCAGTACAGCCACTTTATTGTGATTGGTAGCAATTCACTGTTGCAGACTGGCACTTATTGAAATAGGATCACATGCCGAAATTCAAAGATGTACTATATATTGCCATTACGGACCCACAATAAAAGGATTACATGTGAAAAAAATCGCAACAGCAGCCGTCTTGCTTGCCGTATTTCCTGCGTTTGCACTAGCAGCATCTTTTGGTCAGACCCAGAATCTTATCGGAATTTATGGACAAGTGACCGGAACACCTTCGACATTAACCGCTTCTGATGCGAGCCATTCAGCATCAGCCTCAGGTGGTAATACCTCTGGTGGCATAGGTGTCTTTGCTAATGGTGTAAATACCCAGCTTTGGTTCGTGCATTTAGGTTTCAATTATACGGACGGCGCAGCTATTTCCAGTAGTTCCACATCTGTGAACGGCCATTCTATGCAATTCAACGCCAGAATTGGAAAACTCTTTCCAGTGGCCCCAGCATTTGCGGTCGGACCATATCTCGCTTACCAATATGCCAATTTCAAAATGGGTGTTAACGGAATAGGCAGCGCCAGTTACAACAACAACGCCATGGGTGGTGGCTTAGAAGTCGTGACCAATACGGGCGGGCCTTTTGACGTTAGTGCTCACATTGGCTATCTAGCTGGCGTAACAGCCTCGGCTTCGGCTGATGGTTATGGGGCGCATAATCCGCCTTCTTCTGGTGTGCTGCAGATGGGTGCAAAGGGGGTTTATTCTTTTACACCTCAGTTTAGTGCCTTTGCGGGCGTAGCCTATGATCGCTATCACGCATCATACAATTATGCGCCTGATTCTATTAACGCTTCCGCAACCATCAATGAAGTTAGAGGCATGGTCGGTCTGGCGTACAATTTCGATTAATTATTGGTAACTACAGTCGTGAGGCAGGAAGCAAGTCCTACCTCACGCTGGACTAATGAGGCATTATACTACTTCCACCACCACCGCCGTCCCATAAGCCGTGACCTCATTCATGGCCTGCCCCTGTCCGGCATCAAACTCACCGGAATCAAAACGCATCCCCAGTACCGCATTGGCCCCAAGGGAACGGGCATGTTCTGCCAGTTGTTCGAGAGCATCATCGCGGGTTTGAGCAATCATCTTTAAGTAACCGGACTGTTTTCCGCCAAAGACGGCACGAACACCCCCCATAAAATTACCGACAAAATTACGGGAACGCACCCCTGTACCATAGACCGGCCCAATGACACGGATCACGCGCATACCCGGGCATTCGTTGATGGTGAGGATGAGGACATTATTTTCCATGGCTATGCTCAAAACTTATGGACGACAAAAATCACGGTACCCATCACGGAAAAGTCTTGATTGGGACTTATCGTGATGGTCGGGTAATCGGGATTTTCTGGCTGTAATAGCACTTTACCCCCTTCATTCAAAAACCGTTTGACCGTCAATTCCCCATCCAGCATTGCAATGACCACCTGACCGCTTTTAGGGGGAATACTGCGATCCACTACGAGAATATCCCCATCATGAATAGCCGCGCCCGTCATTGAGTTGCCGGACACCTTCAAAAAGAAGGAAGCCTCACTATGGGGCAGGCAGTATTCATTCAAATCCAGCGTCTTTTCCACATAATCATCAGCGGGTGAAGGCATGCCTGCGGCGACCTTGGAAATGAACAGTGGTACTGTGGATGAAGGTGCATGCACATCACGCCGCATCACGGTCAGCCCAACCTTGGCAAGCTTCTCTATAGTCCTTGCATCCAGCGTCATGGCAATCCTCTGCTGAGAATAAACTTGAATGACTTTTACCGTGTTAACGGTTCATCTACCCACCAAACATTCTACCCGAAATATGGGGGTGCCTCTTCATCACAGTTTGGAATCATCTCCCATAATCGCCTTCATAGTCATGTTGGCTTATCCATCACCCCAGCAATTTCGCCAAATCCTCAGCTTTCAAATGCGTATACCTTTTCAGCATCTGCAAGGTCTTGTGACCAGTGATGGCGGCAACCTGCATTTCGCGCAAGCCTTTCTCAAAGAAACGACTGGTGGCTTCATGGCGTAGGTCATGAAAGCGCAAGTCCTCGATGTCTGCCCGTTTGCAGGCGCGGGCATAGGATTGGTGGAGGCCTTCGTAGGTCGTACCAAAAACGCGACCATCCAGATTGCGCGGTAAATGACGCAATACCTCGACTGCCCGACTGGATAGGGGAACCGTTCTGGCCTCACCATTTTTGGTCATGGGCAGGTGTGCCGTGCGTTTGTTCAAGTCCACATCTGACCATTGCAGGCCGTTACTGGTTTTGGTTTTGACCTTGCCGCCTTCGGTATCCTTTATATACTTCCAAGTTTCCAATATTTCACCGGCTCGCATAGCGGTTTCGATGGCGAAAATAACCACGGGAAGCAGCCAGGGCGTTTGTGCATCGGCGCAGGCATCCAGTAGTCTTGATTCTTCGTTATCTATTAAGCGTCGGGTTCTGGCGGCAGGTAATGGCGGTTTTTTTACCATGGCGGTAGGGATGCCATTTGGCAGCGCGATACCCCATTCCATCACGGCCATTTTTAATGCACGTTGCAGCAGGCCCAACTCATGTTTAACGGTTTGCGTACCGACTAATCGCCCTGTCTTTTCACTCATCGTGGATAGGCGCTTGTCTCTATATTTGGCGATCATAGACGAATTAAGCGCCGCTAGAGAATATTGACCCAAGCCATTTTGTAATACCCTTATCCGAGACAGTTCTTTGTGCCCACCCTTGAGGGTTGGCAGTATTTCACGGGCATATCTGGATAGCAGATCATGCACGGTCGTCTGTTCAGATTCTGAGCGCTGAATAAAAATACCGCGCATCATTTCTGATTCTGTCACGGTCGCCCAATGCGTAGCCTCAGCTTTGGTGCGGAAAGTTTTAATCTGGAGCGGGAAGCCCTTGCGTTTGATTTGAGCTTGCCAGCCGATAGTGATGCCGTCCTGATCTTCTCTGGAGCGAATGGTTGCCATATTTGCCACCTCAGTTTCGACCTAAGTATGGCGCCAGGGTGGCATAAACTCTTTTTGGTATCAAGTGAAAAATGTAAGTAACTGTTTTATATGGTGCGCCTGAAGGGACTCGAACCCCTGACCTACGGCTTAGAAGGCCGTTGCTCTATCCAGTTGAGCTACAGGCGCATGAACAAAAGATGCTTGTACAAGCTCATATATTGTAAAGTAGGCATCGTGATCAGGGAAGGGCGCAGATCTGCAGTGAAGCAACCAAAACGTAATCCGTGGAGTGACCAATGGACAAAAGCCTTATTCTGGAAAGTAGCTTTTCGCCCCAGGGCGATCAGCCGGAGGCGATTCGCCAACTGGTCCAGGGGCTGACGGACGGAGAATTTTTCCAGACGCTTCTGGGCGTGACCGGCTCTGGGAAGACCTTTACAGTTGCCAATGTGATTGCCACGACCCAGCGCCCGGCCATTATCATGGCCCCCAACAAGACGCTGGCGGCGCAGCTCTATGCGGAAATGCGCAGTTTTTTTCCGCATAACGCCGTCGAGTATTTTGTCAGTTATTACGATTATTATCAGCCGGAAGCCTATGTCCCGTCTTCGGACACGTTCATTGAAAAAGATGCTTCCATTAATGACCACATTGAGCAGATGCGCCTTTCCGCGACGAAAGCTTTGTTGGAAAGGCCCGATGTCATTATTGTGGCGACAGTCTCGGCCATATACGGACTGGGTGATCCCGCTTCTTACCATGGCATGATTTTGCATTTGCGCGAAGCTGATTTCATGGATCAGCGTGCGATTCTTCAGCGGCTGGCAGAAATGCAGTACACCCGTAACCAATTGGAATTGAAACGCGGTAACTTTCGGGTTAACGGCGATGTGATTGATATATGGCCCGCAGAAAGTGAAGACGAAGCAGTGCGGGTGGAATTATTCGGAGAAGAAATTGAGCGGGTTTCGCTTTTTGATCCGCTCACAGGGAAAACCATTGTGCGTTTGCCGCGCTATACCATTTATCCCAAAAGCCATTATGTGACCCCCCGAGAGAAAATTCTGGAGGCTCTGGACAGTATCAAGGATGAATTGCGGCAGCGACTTGATGATCTGCGCAAGGCCAACAAACTGGTAGAAGCCCAACGCCTGGAGCAACGCACTCGTTTTGATCTGGAAATGATGGCAGAGTTGGGATATTGCTCGGGTATTGAAAATTATTCCCGTTATTTATCGGGAAGAACCGCCGGGCAGGCACCGCCTACCTTGATGGATTATCTGCCACCCAATGCGTTGCTATTCATTGATGAATCCCATGTCACCGTGCCTCAGTTCGGGGGAATGTACAAGGGGGATCGTTCGCGTAAGGAAACCTTGGTGGAATATGGCTTCCGTCTGCCTTCTGCGCTGGATAATCGACCCCTGATGTTTCCTGAGTTTGAAGCACTCATGCCCCAAACCATCATGATTTCGGCGACCCCCGGACCCTATGAAATGGAGCACTCCGGGCAGATTGTCGAGCAGGTGGTGCGGCCTACCGGATTAGTGGATCCGCTCGTGGAAGTCCGCCCGGCAAAAGGCCAGGTCGATGACTTGATTAGTGAAATCCATGTGGTCATTCGCAGTGGCTGGCGCATTCTGGTCACCACCCTGACCAAACGCATGGCAGAAGACCTGAGCGATTATCTGCACGACCTGGGTATTAAATGCCGCTATTTGCATTCAGATATTGAAACGGTTGAACGGGTGGAAATTATTCGGGATTTACGCGCAGGCGTTTTTGATGTGCTGATTGGCATTAACCTGCTGCGTGAGGGGCTGGATATGCCCGAAGTCGCGTTGGTGGCGATTCTGGATGCAGATAAGGAGGGCTTTCTGCGCTCGGAGCGCTCGTTGATTCAGACCATTGGCCGGGCAGCCCGGAATTTGCACGGTCGAGCTGTTTTGTATGCGGATCAGATCACCAAATCCATGACGGCGGCCATGGCAGAGACAGATCGCCGCCGTGAAAAGCAAGTGCATTTTAATGCGGTCCACCATATTACCCCCAAGGGTATAGTGAAGCCGGTGGCGGATATTATTGAGGGCGTATATCGGCGTAACGCGCAACCTGCAGCGAAGGTGGCAGAGAAAAACAGCACTTATCGCCTGCTCAATGATCCGAAAGCGGTTGCCAAAAAAATCAAGGAGCTGGAAGAGGAAATGTTCCGCCATGCACGCAACCTGGAATTTGAGCAGGCGGCAGCATTACGGGACGAAATAAAAAAACTGGAAACCCGTCTTCTGGGTACCGATCTGGAAGTGTCTTTGTTAGAAGACTAATGCCAGATCGGTTAGATCATTCTTAATCAATCAGGAGCTTTCTTTCGGTTCAGTGCCTGCTACCAGGAAAAACGGCTCCTGATCAGCGGGCATTTCTGTCAGTTCGGCGTCGGTCAAGCGGGCATACACTTCAATGTTGTAGCCCGTGGGATCCCGTAGCCAAAGTTCATGGAGAGGCATTCCGCGCCAGGTGGTGCGGGGTGGTTTAACAATTTCGGCACCCGCCGCCATGGCGCGATGATAGCTTTCGATGACTGCCGCCCGGTCTTTCACGCCCAGCCCCACATGATAAAGACTATAAGTATCCAGCGTTTCTCCCCGGTCATTCACCAGAATAACGAGATTCAGGCACAAATGCGGGACGATAAAGGTGCTGAAGCGTGCCGTACTCTGTTTGGGCGCGACCCCCAGAAAGTGCTCGTAAAAACGGGTGCTTTCAGCCAGGTCACTGACCCGGAAACTGAGATGAAATTCCTGGGCAGCAGGAATCATTACTGGATTCTGATTGGGTGTATCCATTGACTCAGGGCTCCATGGTGCCAATGCGATTCAGTTCCTGCCTTAATTGTGCAGGATCTTTTTCGAGCCATTCAGCCACGGGCAATTTCAGCAAGGCTTCAATGCGGTGCCGGAGAATACGGTATGCCGTTTGAAAAGCTGCATCAATTTCGGCTTCGCTGCCGGTGAACTTGGCCGGATCTTCCACTCCCCAATGCGCGCGTATGGCGGGTCCGAGGTAGGCGGGGCAGGCCTCGCCAGCAGCACTGGCACAAACCGTAATGACGATGTCCGGCGTGGTTTTCAGTGCATCCCAGGATTTGCTGCTCAGGCCTTCCGTGGCAAAGCCTTCCTGCCGGAGAAGCTGTATCGAATGCGGATGAACATAACCCGCAGGATGGCTCCCGGCACTGGTTGCGTGCAGACGTGAATCGGCCAGCCCGTTCATGGTGACTTCTGCAAGAATAGAACGACAGGAATTTCCGGTGCAAAGAAACAGGATCTCAGGAGTTTTCATTCAGTATTTCCTCGTCAAGTCGCAGATCTGCAGATTGGGGTAAAGAACAATTCCGGGTACCACGACAGCAGTTTTCTGTCAGATAGGCGACTAATGCCCGAACAATGCTCATGTCAGCGCGGTAGCGTTGATAACGACCCTCACGTTGCACCGTTACCAGACCGGCATGTTGGAGGCTTTTCAAATGAAAGGAGATGCCATTGTGGGGTTGACCCAAGTGCTCGGCAATATCACCGGAAACCAGTCCGGCGGGCTCCTGTTCAACGAGCAAGCGGAAAATTTCCAGACGCACGGGAGAGGCTAGCGATTCCAGCTGCTGAACAATATTTTCCGTTTCTTTTGAAATTTCCATCATTCTACCCGCGAACATTTCTTGTAGTATTGACAAGTATCAACGCCTCGTCAAGACTAGCTTCACTTTCCAATCGTCTGGAGTTTAGCCCCATGCTGGCCGTAGTCATTTTTCTCGTCACCCTGATTTTGGTCATCTGGCAACCCAAAGGGCTGAGCATAGGCTGGAGTGCCATGGGCGGGGCGGTCGTTGCTTTGGCAACGGGCGTCATTACCTGGAGCGATATTCCTATTGTTTGGCACATTGTCTGGGATGCTACCTTCACCTTTGTGGCCCTGATCATTATTTCCCTGATTCTGGACGAGGCCGGATTTTTCCACTGGACAGCCCTGCATGTGGCGCGTTGGGGCGGGGGACGCGGTCGCTTGCTCTTTGTGCTAATTGTCTTGTTAGGTGCTTGTATTGCAGCGGTATTTGCCAATGATGGTGCCGCTCTTTTATTGACGCCTATTGTGATGGCCATTTTGCTCCGTCTGGATTTTTCACCCACAGCGACTTTTGCTTTTATTATTGCAACGGGCTTTGTCGCCGATACCACCAGTTTACCGTTGATGATTTCCAATCTGGTGAACATCGTCAGCGCCAACTATTTTAATATTTCCTTTTCACAATATGCGACCGTCATGGTGCCCGTTGATATTGTGGCATTGCTTTCCACTTTGGCAGTCCTCTGGCTGTATTTTCGGCGCAGTGTTCCGGGTAGCTATCCTACGGCGCATTTGCCGGATCCGGCGACGGTCATTAAAGATCATCTGGTGTTTCGTGCCAGTTTTCCGGTGCTTATCTTACTGTTGGTAGCCTATTTTGTGACGGCGCACTGGAATGTGCCCGTGTCGGTAGTCACCGGAACCGGGGCCTTGATCATGTTGGCTTTGGCAGGTCGCTGGTTGCAGGGTGGTCGCGATGCAAAAATTCCGGTGCGTAAAGTATTGCGCGGTGCTCCCTGGGCCATTGTGGTGTTCAGTCTGGGGATGTACCTGGTGGTATATGGTTTACGCAATGCCGGACTGACCCATTATGTGACCCTGGCACTCCACGATTTTGCCAGCCATGGACCGGTAGTGGCGGCGTTGGGTACTGGTTTTATGGCCGCGCTGCTCTCTTCGATTATGAACAATATGCCCGCTGTGCTGGTGGGCGCATTGGCCATTCATCACCTGCCGGCCACGGCAGATCCTATGCTTCGGGAAATCATGATTTATGCCAACATTATCGGTTGCGATCTGGGGCCGAAGTTTACGCCTATCGGTAGTCTGGCCACCTTGCTCTGGTTGCATGTGCTCAGTCGTAAGGGCGTCACCGTAGGTTGGGGTCAATATATGAAAACCGGTTTGCTCATCACCCCGCCCGTGTTGTTTCTGACCCTGTTGATGCTGGCCTGGTGGTTGCCTCTGGTCTAATGCCCTTGGCGACTTGACGTTTGGGCCGCTATTTCCTAAAATTTATACCAACCAGACGGTATGTAATAACAGGAGATAGTGATGCAGCTCAATACCGATTGGTCCAAAACTGTAGTTATTTACACCCCGGACTTACCCTGGCAGGGTTCTCCGGCAGAGGGCGTTCAGCGCCGTTTGCTGGAGCGGGACGGGGAGGAGACAGCGCGCGCAACTTCCGTGGTACGTTATGTACCGGGTGCCCATTTTCCAGAACATCAACACCCTCTGGGTGAAGAAATTTTTGTTTTGACGGGGACGTTTTCCGACGAGACAGGAAGTTATGGTCCCGGGACTTATTTGCGAAATCCTCCTGGTTCTGCCCATGCCCCTTATTCAGATGAGGGCTGCATCCTTTTTGTAAAGTTGCGCCACTTCAATCCTCGGGATCTGCAGCCGGTACGGGTCAATATGGCCCAGGCGCGTTGGTCATCCGGTCTGGTAGATGGCCTCACGGTACTCCCTCTGGCTGACTTTGAGGGAGAACATACCGCGCTGGTGCGCTGGCAGCCGGAAACTTATTTTCAGGCACATCGTCATTATGGTGGTGAAGAAATATTGGTTTTGGAGGGAACATTTGCCGATGAGCACGGCGAATATCCTGCCGGAACCTGGATGCGTAGTCCCCATTGGAGTGCCCACCAGCCTTTCAGCAAGGAAGGTTGTCTGATTCTGGTCAAGACGGGTCATCTGCCTTTGTCGGCAGATGGCAGTTAAGTACACACAACAAGTGATTTAAGGAGATATTATGACGAAAGCCTATGCAGCCCAATCATCCACCAGCCCTTTAGCTCCGCATGACATAGAAAGACGGCAGCCGGGTCCGGATGATGTCAAAATTGAAATTCTTTACTGCGGTGTCTGCCATTCGGATTTGCACACGGCCCGTAATGAGTGGAAAAACACCATTTACCCCGCAGTTCCCGGTCATGAAATTGTCGGCAGGGTGGTGGCTGTCGGTGACCAGGTCAAAAATTTCAAAGTAGGTGATTTTGCAGGCGTGGGTTGTATGGTGGACAGTTGTGGACACTGCAGCTCCTGTGACGAGGGTGAAGAACAATATTGCGAGAATGGTTTTACCGGAACGTATAATGGCCCGGTATTTGGCGGGGAAAATACGTTTGGGGGTTATTCACAAAGCGTGGTCGTCAAGGAGTCTTTTGTGCTGAAAGTCCGCCATGACGAGAAAAATCTGGCCAGTGTGGCCCCGTTGCTTTGCGCGGGCATCACCACTTACTCGCCGTTACGTCACTGGCAGGTAGGGCCGGGTAAAAAAGTGGGCATTGTCGGTTTGGGTGGATTGGGTCATATGGGCGTCAAACTCGCCCATGCGATGGGGGCGCATGTCGTTTTATTTACGACCTCGCCCGGTAAAATCGAAGATGGTAAACGTCTGGGAGCGGATGAAGTCTGCATTTCCACGGATCCCAAGCAGATGGCTGAGCATTCCAACAGTTTTGATTTTATCCTCAATACGGTGGCCGCTTCTCATAATCTGGATGCCTTTCTGAGCCTATTGAAGCGGGATGGCACTATGACGCTGGTGGGTGTTCCCGCCGAACCGCATCCTTCTCCGGAAGTGTTTAACCTGATATTCAAACGTCGTCAGCTGGCGGGTTCGCTCATTGGCGGTATTCGTGAAACCCAGGAAATGCTCGACTTCTGTGCAGAACACGGAATTGGTTCGGATATTGAAATGATTCCCATGGACTACATCAACACGGCCTATGAACGGATGCTGAAAAGCGACGTTAAATACCGTTTTGTCATTGATATGGCCACCCTGTAACAAGGGAACCGAAAGATGTGCCTACTGGGTCTGCCACAGCGGACCCAGTCACAATAGTCTGTTTCTCCCTTCCTGTGTGTTGTTCGCGTTGTGCCTAAGGTCCGAATTGGCTACCATGCACAGCATCAAGCGCGTGCACGTCGAGACCTATGAGCAAATACATTTTCGTTACTGGTGGTGTGGTTTCTTCGTTGGGCAAGGGTGCCGCCGGCGCGGCTCTTGCTGCGTTGCTGGAGGCGCGTGGGCTCAAAGTAACCATGATGAAGCTGGACCCGTATATTAACGTAGATCCGGGCACCATGAGCCCCTTTCAGCATGGCGAAGTGTTTGTTACCGCAGATGGTGCGGAAACGGATCTGGATCTCGGTCACTATGAGCGTTTCATTTCGACGCGCATGACCAAGCGCAACAATTTTACGACCGGCCTGGTCTATCAGACAGTCATTGAAAAAGAACGTCGTGGCGATTATCTGGGCCGCACCGTGCAGGTTATTCCCCATGTGACCGACGAAATTAAACGCCGGATTCGTATTGGTGCCAGTGATGCAGATGTAGCTTTGGTGGAAATTGGTGGAACAGTGGGGGACATTGAATCTCAACCGTTCCTGGAAGCCATCCGCCAGATGGCCGTGGAAGAAGGGCGCGGCAATACCCTGTTCATGCATCTGACCCTGGTACCTTATCTACCCTCGGCCGGTGAAATGAAAACCAAGCCGACCCAGCATTCGGTGCGCGAGTTGCGCGCTATTGGTATTCAACCCGATGTTCTGTTGTGCCGGGCAGATCGTCCAATCCCGGAAGATCACCGTGCCAAAATCGCCCTGTTTTCCAATCTCACTGAAAAAGCGGTTATTTCAGCTATAGATACGGACAGTATATACCGTCTGCCGTTACTTTTTCATGATCAGGGCCTGGATGATCTGGTATTGCAGGACCTGGGTTTGCAGGCCCCGGCACCCGATCTTGGCGCATGGCAGGGGATTATTCATGCCCTGGAAAATCCCGAAGGGGATATTGTCATTGCCCTGGTCGGTAAATACGTGGGGCTGACCGAGTCTTACAAGTCACTGGCGGAAGCCCTGTTACATGCCGGATTGCGGGCCCGGCGCAAGGTGCATTTTCTCTATGTGGATGCCGAAGATATTGAATCCCAGGGTACGGGCATGCTGGCTGAAGCTGATGCAGTACTGGTACCTGGTGGATTTGGTGGGCGTGGTACAGAGGGGAAAATTACCGCAATTCGTTATGCCCGAGAAAATAAAGTGCCCTATCTGGGAATTTGTCTGGGCATGCAGTTGGCTGTCGTGGAATTTGCCCGCCATTGTGCCGGGCTGGTCAATGCCAACAGTTCCGAGCTCGACCCGGAAACGCCGGATCCGGTGATTACCCTGATGACCGAATGGTCTGATCCCGAAGGTGATACGGCTTATCGGGAAGAGGGCGGTAATCTGGGGGGAACCATGCGTCTCGGCGAGCAGGAATGTACCTTGCAGCCGGACAGTCTGGTCGCTAAAGCCTATGCCCAAACCGCCATTTATGAGCGCCACCGTCATCGTTTTGAGTTCAATAACCGTTATCGTGCGTCCTTGGCGGCAGCCGGTTTGCAGTATACCGGCTTTTCGGCGGATAGTGCTTTAGTCGAGGTGGTGGAATTGCGCGATCATCCCTGGTTTCTGGGTTGTCAGTTTCACCCAGAATTTACCAGTAACCCGCGTCAGGGCCATCCGCTTTTTGATGCCTTCATGGCGGCGGCTGTCACCCAGCGGGAGAAACAGGCATGAATCTGTGCGGTTTTGAAGTCGGACTGGATCGTCCTTTCTTTCTGATTGCGGGTCCATGTGCCATAGAAAGTGAAAAGCTGGCCTTGCAGACGGCAGAAACGCTCCGGGACATCTGTCATCGCCTGAATATTCCCTTTATTTACAAAAGTTCTTATGACAAAGCGAACCGTTCTTCGGGCACCAGTTTTCGCGGTCCCGGCATGGATGAAGGTCTGCGGATTCTCGAAAAAGTGCGCCGGGAGTTGGGCGTGCCCGTCATTACCGATGTCCATGAAAAAGAGGATGTGCAGGCGGTTGCCGAGGTCGTGGATGTCCTCCAGACTCCTGCTTTTTTATGCCGTCAGACCGACTTTATTCAGGCCGTGGCTGCAGCCGGAAAGCCGGTCAATATTAAAAAAGGCCAGTTTCTGGCACCCTGGGACATGCTGCATGTTGCCGCAAAAGCCAAGGCGACGGGTAACGCCCAGATTATGGTCTGCGAGCGGGGCGCTTCTTTCGGATACAATAATCTGGTTTCGGATATGCGCTCCCTGGCAGTGATGCGCCAGACTGACTGTCCGGTTGTTTTTGATGCCACGCATTCCGTGCAACTGCCGGGAGGGCAGGGCGATCGTTCTGGCGGGCAACGCGAGTTTGTGCCGGTACTGGCCAGATCTGCCGTGGCTGCGGGGGTTTCCGGCCTGTTTATGGAAACCCACCCGCGTCCTGCCGAAGCCCTGTCCGATGGTCCCAATGCCTGGCCACTAGGGCGGCTGGAAAGCCTGCTGCGCACCCTCCAACACATCGACCAGTTGGTCAAAGCCCAAGATTTTCCTGAAAATCATCCTGAGGATTTAATATGAACGCCATTGTCCGCATTCAAGGTCGTGAAGTACTGGATTCACGTGGTAATCCTACTGTAGAAGCCGAAGTTCATCTGGAAAATGGGGCCATGGGACGCGCCATTGTCCCCAGTGGGGCATCGACGGGTGAGCGGGAGGCCATGGAATTGCGGGATGGTGGCGCACGTTATGGTGGCAAGGGCGTACGCAAGGCAGTAGAGCATGTAAACGGTGAAATTCAGGATGCCCTGTTGGGGATGGAAGCGGAAGACCAGGAGCATCTGGATGCTGCCATGTGTGCCCTGGACGGTACTGAAAACAAGTCCCGTCTGGGAGCCAACGCCATTTTGAGCGTTTCCCTGGCGGCTGCCCATGCCGCCGCTCACGCCGCCGGACAGCCGCTCTATCGTTATATTGGTGGCCTGGGCCCGGTGCAGTTGCCGGTCCCCATGATGAATGTCATTAACGGTGGTGCCCATGCCGATAATGATGTGGATATGCAGGAATTCATGCTGATTCCTGCAGGTGCGGAATCGTTTTCGGAAGCCTTGCAGATGGGTGTGGAAGTATTTCACAGCCTTAAAGGGGTCTTGCACAAAAAAGGATTGGCGACAACGGTAGGTGATGAGGGAGGTTTCGCCCCGAACCTCCCTTCCAATGAAGCAGCCCTGGAACTGCTGATGGATGCCATTACCCAAGCCGGTTATCAACCGGGTAAGGACATTTGGCTGGGTATGGATGTGGCTTCCAGCGAATTTTATCGGGATGGTCGTTATCATCTGGCCAGTGAAAAACGTGAATTAAGCAGTGCAGAATTTGTGGATTATCTGGCTGTGCTGGCTGATCGTTATCCCTTGATCAGCATTGAAGACGGTATGGATCAAAATGACTGGGAAGGCTGGATTACCCTGACGGATCGTTTGGGCGACCGTCTGCAACTGGTGGGTGATGATATTTTTGTGACGAACACCGCCATTCTGCGTGAAGGTATTGAGCGTGGTGTGGGCAATAGTATTTTGATTAAACTCAATCAGATCGGAACGTTATCAGAAACTCTGGCGGCCATTGAAATGGCAAAAACCCATTGTTATACCGCCATTGTGTCGCATCGTTCAGGTGAAACTGAGGACACGACCTTGGCGGATGTGGCTGTGGCTACGGGTTGTGGACAAATTAAAACCGGTTCTTTGTCACGCACTGATCGGGTGGCCAAATATAATCGTCTTTTGCGTATTGAAGAAGAATTGGGTGAGGTCGCACGTTATCCAGGACTTGCAACTTTTTATAATCTCGACTAAAAGGTAATATTATAGAGCGTTTGCAAAGACGCTTGCGTTTCCTGGAGATTATTTCGATATGTTTGATTGGGCGCAGTTCAAAGTCAAAGTGAATACGGCAAAATCAGAAATGCGCCTGGTTGATTTCATGTTGCTCGCCGCTTTATGTGCTTTGCAATTCCCGCTGTGGTTTGGAACGGGTAGCTGGTTAAATGTGGGTGAATTACATCACCAACTGGAGAGCAAAGAAGTGGTTTTGAAAAAGCTCGAAGCGCGCAATGATCATCTGGAAGCCAAAGTGGTCAGCCTGCAAAGCGGAGATCGCGCCGTAGAAGAGCTGGCGCGCCGCCATTTGGGAATGGTCAGCAAAGGCGAAATATTCGTCTGGGTGATTCCGGCAACGGAAAACTCTTAAATAAACCGTCTGATTCGATTCGGATCAGACGGTTTTGTCATTCAGGCCCGGTCTATATAGGTTCCATCAGTAGTATTTACCCGGATTTTCTCTCCAGAATTCACAAACTGGGGCACCATCACCGTAATACCCGTTTCCATACGCGCCGACTTGTAGGAGCCTGTGGCCGTCTGACCTTTGATGGCCGGGTCCGCTTCGGTCACTTCAAGAACGACCACCGAAGGTAATTCCACCCCAATGGGGCGATCATTATGCAAATTGACCTGAATTTCCGTGTTGGGCAATAAATACCCGGTCTGACCTTCCAACAGGTCTTCGCTGAGAATGGATTGTTCAAAGTTTTCGTTATCCATGAATACGTAACCGGTGCTGTCAGCATATAAATATTGCATGGTTCTGGCTTCCACTACGGCTTTTTCCATGGTTTCACCCGAGCGGAAACGGGTATTGGATTTGGTTCCTGTTTCGATGTTTTTCATTTCGACCTGAACGAAGGCCCCGCCTTTGCCAGGCTTCACAAAATCCGTTTTGAGTACACGCCAAAGCCCTTTTTCATGTTCCAGAATATTGCCGGGGCGAATATCAAAGGCCGAAATCTTCATACCATCATCCTTGTGGGCATTCCCTTTAGAGGGCGTGAATTGTACCCTAGAGGCTTATTTCTGACCAGTCCGCTCCTTTAAGAGGTTTCTCATGTCTGACTCACACACCCAGCCCCTGGAAATTCGTCCCTTGATGATCAGTCGGAAGATGGAAATTGACTGGGCAGATGGACATACCAGTGATCTCAGTTTTGAATATCTGCGCGTAGAATGCCCTTGTGCGGAATGCAAAGGGCACACCCCGGATGAAGCCCGGGTGATCACCGGCAAGGAAGACGTGAGTATTGTCGATGTGCTGCCGGTAGGCAATTATGCCATTCAAATTCATTTCAGTGATGGCCACAGCACCGGGATTTTTACCTGGGAATATCTGCGTCGTCTGGATGCGCAGCAGGCCGAGACAGCATAAAACCCCGTTAAAGTGATGACGCAACAATCCTCCGAAAACTCTGCCAATCAGGAGCTGGAATCTGATGCACCTTTTGATCTCCGGGAGTTTTTGCGCACCCTGACCAGTCAACCCGGCATTTATCAGATGTACGGTGCCGGCCGACGCCTGCTTTATGTTGGCAAAGCGCGCAATTTGAAGCGTCGCGTGAGTTCGTACTTTCAGAAACAGCGGCATAGCCCCAAAACCCTCGCTATGCTGGCGCAGGTGCAACATGTTGAAGTGCTCGTCACCCATACGGAAACCGAGGCTCTGGTGCTGGAGGCGAATCTCATCAAGCGCCATCATCCTCCCTACAATATATTGCTGCGCGATGACAAAAGTTATCCGTATTTGTTGATTGAGACCGGCGAGTCTTTCCCGCAGATGAGTCTGCACCGTGGCACACAAAAGAAAAAGGGGCATTATTTCGGTCCGTACCCGGCGGTGACGGCCTTGCGTGAAAGTATGGTGCTGCTGCAAAAGGCCTTTCGGCTACGGACTTGTGAAGAACCTACGTTTCGCAATCGCAGTCGCGCCTGCCTGCAATACCAGATTCAGCGCTGCAGTGGCCCCTGTGTGGGGCATATTCTCCTTGAAGACTACGCCCGGGATGTGAATGATGCCATCCGTTTTCTGGAGGGCAGGAGTGACGAGGCCATTCGCAATCTGGGTGAAAGGATGCAACAGGCGGCGGAACAGTTGAATTTTGAAGAAGCAGCCCGACGTCGTGATCAGATTGCCGCCCTGTCCAAAATTCAGGAGCGCCAATATGTGGCGCAAGCGGGTGGTGGCGATTTTGATGTGATTGCCCTGGTCCAGGAAAACGGACAATGGGTCATTTTCGTCAGCTTTATCCGTAATGGGCGCCAACTGGGTGGCAGAGCTTTGTTTCCTCAGCATACCGAGGACCTGCGCGGGCCGGATGTCATGGCAGGTTTTCTCATGCAGTTCTATAATAACAAGGATGTGCCGGGGAATCTTTTGATTAACATATTGCCCCGCAACGGCGCTACCGTGACGGAAGCCTTAATAGCCCAGTCCGGGCATAAAGTGGTTATGGATGCGCCGCAGCGGGGGCCCCGCAAACGCTGGATGGCTATGGCACACACCAATGCCGTGGGGGCATTACGTCAGCGTACCCAAAATGCCCATGCGGGGCGGCGGAGAATGTTGTTACTGCAGGAGTTTTTTGAGCTTCCTGAATTGCCGCAGAGAGTAGAATGTTTTGATATCAGTCATACCCGTGGTGAGGCGGCAGTAGCTTCCTGTGTGGTTTTCGGTGAAGATGGGGCGATGAAAGAAGCCTATCGCCGTTTCAACATCCGTGATGTGACCGGTGGTGATGATTACGCGGCCATTGAGCAGGCGGTCTATCGGCGCTATGGACGTCTGCAAAAAGAAGGAATGGCGTTGCCCGAGATTGTTCTGATAGATGGCGGGCCAGGGCAATTGGCACGTGCCGAGGCAGCACTGGCCTTGCTGGAAATTGATGGAATCCAGCTTTGCGGCGTATCGAAGGGGACAACCCGCCGACCCGGAATGGAACTGCTACATGTACCCGGTTGGCCGATGGCCCGGCAGTTGCCGCCTGATGATCCTGCCTTGTTGGTGATTCAGGAAATCAGGGATGAAGCGCATCGTTTTGCGATTACCGGTCATCGCGCGCGGCGCAGCAAAAGCCGTCAGGAGTCAGATCTGGATAACATCGCTGGCATTGGTGCCAAACGGCGCATGGCGTTGCTGCGCGCTTTTGGCGGGCTGAAGGGCGTTCGCGATGCGGGTCTGGACGACTTGCAAAGAGTGGAGGGGATTCATCAGGAATTGGCCCAACGCATTTATGATCATTTTCATTAAGGAAGTTAGCGGACTGTGATAAAGCGTTTACCCAATTATCTGACCATTCTCCGCATTCTGCTGGTGCCTATATTCGTCGCCCTGTTTTATTGGGGGGGCGAAGCAAGAACCTATGCAGCAACGGCTGTTTTTGCCATTGCCGCCATTACCGACTGGGCAGATGGTTATCTGGCGCGACGTTATCAGGGGGTTTCGCCATTCGGAACTTTTCTGGACCCTGTGGCCGACAAGATCATGGTGGTGACCGCCCTGATACTGATTGCCTCTTCGCAAGAAATGACGCCAGTGCTGGCCGGGATTCTCATCAGTGTGATCGTGGGCCGGGAGATTACTGTGTCCGCCCTGCGCGAATGGATGGCGGAACTTGGTGAGCGCAAAAAGGTGGCGGTGTCCTGGCTGGGGAAGGCCAAGGCGACCACCCAGATGCTGGCTATTTTGTTTCTGGTCTATCGCGAACCCATTTGGGGAGTGTCCACCCGCATTGTCGGAATCGGGCTTTTAGTCATCGCCGCCATCATGACTTTGTGGAGTATGCTCGGCTATCTGCAAGCCGCCTGGCCCAGTCTGATGGCTTCTGGCGCTGATCTTGACAAGGATGGGTGATACCTTTATCTTTGCGCCCATGCGGGAATAGCTCAGTGGTAGAGCACAACCTTGCCAAGGTTGGGGTCGCGAGTTCGAGCCTCGTTTCCCGCTCCAATATCGAGGGAAAGTTTTACGCTTTCCCTTTTCTTTTAAGGCTGGGTGGCAGAGTGGTCATGCAGCGGCCTGCAAAGCCGCGTACCTCGGTTCGATTCCGGGCCCAGCCTCCAAATCAATCAAAAACTTACAAGCATATCTCCGACGCACATTGGATTAACGCTGCAATGCGGTATTCCGGGCGAAGCGTCGCGCATCCTTGAGTAGCAGGATGAGTTGCTGATCGTTGTCTGGCGTCGGTTCGAATCCGAAACGGCGATAGAACGCATCGGCATCAAGAGGGTGCGTCAGTAAAGCCCGGATGCCCGCATGCTCGGCAATTGCAAGCGCCCGGTGGATAGCATCTTGCAATAAACTAAAGCCGACACCTTGTTTTTGATAATCAAGATCCACAGCAAGGCGTGCCAGAATGACCAGTGGGATCGGGTAATGACCCATTCCCCGACGAATGCGCTCGGGTGCATCGAGTGTGTCGATTTGGCCTACCGTCAGGCTGAAGTAACCGGCAACACGCGTTTCATCACAGATCACGAAGGTTCTCGCCGAGCCACCACCTTGCGCCTGGCGAGCGTGGCGCAACAGCCAGTCGTTGAGACCGGATTTTCCGCAGTCAAAATCTTCCAGCCGATGTTGCACATCGAGTGGCTGCGGTGCTGACAAGCTCATTTCTTGGTCCACACCGGAGGTCGGGAGAACAGGTCGGCTAATCCGGGGTTGTCAGTTTCAGGCCGATCCAGCATTTCCAGAATCGCTTGATACTGTCTGCCGGTCACCATGAACAGGCGCTGGTCGAGCAGGGTCTGCTCGGCAGCCTGATAAGCAGCATCGAGAATGAAATCGGTCAGCGATTTATGGGCGACCTCGGCGGCGCGACGCAGCACAGTTTCCTGAGCCGGTGTCGCACGCAGTCCGAGGCGGGCAGAGCGTGTCGTAGCATTGGTGGTCAGCATGGTAACCGTCCTCGTGGTGTACATTGTACTCAACGTTAGTACAAATGACGCTGATCGTCCAGGCGTCGAAGATTATACATTTCATCTGTCCAAAGCCGGATGACCTGCCAGGTCTGATGTCGGGTCTAATCGATTCCCATAAACGGATGAAGGCGGGAAATGTTTCACCGATCATCCATGCAGCAGCGATTGCCTACGGTTTTGTACGAGCAGGAAACGCCAAGTTTTGGAACACCTGCGCCATATACGGGGGCGTGTGGATCAAATCGCTGAGGATATGGGCGAGCTGAAACACCGTATGTCTGGCCTGGAGCAATCTATGACTCTGGTGAAGCGTGAGATTAATCTGAGTGAGGAAACCGATGCCAGGCAGCAGATCACGCCGGACAAGCTGGCTGAGCGCGTCGGACGCATTGAGCGCCGTCTCGAACTCTCTTGACCCGAGAAAATCTGCCATCATCCAATGTTAAATTGAGGGCAGTACTGTGAGTACGGTCAGAGACATTGATGGTTTTAGACGCGCTGACGGTCACGTAGCGTGAGGGGCTGAGGGTAACCCCCCTCAAAGAACTTGAACAAAAGCGCCTATTGGGGGAGTGTCACTTTTTTTGACCAAGAATAAGGACCTCAATAGTGTGCCATAACCTCCTGCAGGACCCCAAAATATTTCAGTGGTTGTACCGCGTAGATGAAGCCCTTGCCGAAGAAACCAGGACCACCCGCTGTGACTGTGGCGGGAAGTGGCATCGGGCAGACTATCCGCGCAAGCCCAGAGGCTGTTTACGGGATATCAGAATAGCGTACGCCTCGCGTTTCAGTTTCTGCTGTAGTCACTGCCGCAAGCGCAGAACCTCTCCTTCTGTACGGTTTTTCGGGCGCCGGGTCTATCTGGCCCTGGTGATCCTGCTGATGGCTGGTCGGCTGACCGCCAGAACACCGGGTGCCCAGGCGGTTTGTGCGCTGCTCAACGTGCCCGGACGCACCCTGCGACGCTGCTGGACTGGTGGCGGCAGGACTTTCCCATGAGACGTCTCTGTGGAAGGCAGAAGTAGCCTGCTATCTGCCACACAGTCTGCTGACCCGGTTTGCGGGTCCACCATACAACCTTGGTTACCAACAACGAGGCAACAAGCGAATTGATTTTACTCACTCCCAATACAGTGAACGCAGAACTAAAGAAGATGCGGTGGATGAAGCTGGTGCCGTACTGCTCCATGTGGGTGGAACCGTTGCGGTGAATGTTGAAGGTAGATTCTGTACGTTGACGGTAGTACTTGCACCGAATGAGTTTGTTCCACTATCCATACCCGCTGACGTCAAGTATCCATAAATTGTTGTACTGCCACTGGTGTTGATGACATCTCCAGCAATGACATCTCCATATACGACAATGCTGGCCCCAAGGCTTACATCTCCGCCAGCGAGTAGAGCAATATTTCCTACTGACGCAGGATTGAAGGTCGATGTGGAAGACGTACCGCAAAAGTTAGAAGGATTGATAGTGGTTGCCCCAATGCCTAAAACTCCACCGGTACTGTACCCGGTATTCGTGCATACATTTTCTGGAGGCGTAGTGCCGCCCGCATAGTTGACAGCATAAACCCGGCTCTGACCGGCTGTTGTTATATTACCGGTTGCAATGATACTGTTAAAATAGGTTCCATCCGCGACGTTAACGTTGCCCGAAAACCACAATACACCGGGGGCAATGTCTGATGTCGACCCAGTATTTCCTTCCAGCTTCCACGTCCCGTTACTATAATTGATATCGGAATTATAGGCACTGTAACCGTTGCCTATTTTATAGGCATTGATGAATGTTGATGGTTGTGTATTGCTGGTGACCAAGTAATCGTTGGTTCCACCACTATCATAAAGATAGTAAGTACCATTGGGGATGCCATTGACATTATTCACGAGTACAGTGGCGGATATCCCATTTACTGAATCGCTTGGCGGTGGAGTGAAAGCATAATTAGCTAGACTCTTCATGGCAACAGCGTTCACTGCTGGTGACGATAGGGTTGCGGCGGTTAGTGGAGTTATGGGAACTTGCAACCCCGGTGTGTGGGTGAGATTTACGTTGAGATTCGAACTGGGAAATGAAATAGATCCGCCAACATCGCCGCTCGCGGCTGAACCATTACTAGACTCACTATAATTACCTTGAACATTAGCTGTCCCTACCGTGGCATTAGTAGCAGATACGTTAGCCTGGGTAGATAGATTGCTTACCGATGTTCCAGATTGCAACGTTACATCACCAATAGACGTTATCGTACTCACTTTTGAACTGGAGTTGAGCGTCGTGGTACCGTTTGTCTGAATGATCTGGGCATTCACACTGCCACCGATGGTCACGTTCTCAAGCGATTTGAGAGAGCCATAATTGCCAGAACCAGTGATGGTTATGCTTTGATCGGAAAATAGATTACCAGAACCACTGCTGCCGCTCAAAGTCATTGATTGCGTGGATATGATCGTGTTGAATCCAGAAAAACTACCGGAACTCCCTAAGGTCCCTTTGGTTGAAAGGCTGCTATTTGACCCGCCAATAAGGTTTATACTTCCGCTGAATGTGGTATTCCCGCTCAGGTTTACAGGAACATTCCCCTGAATACTCCCCGTAGAACTACCGGAAGGTCCCAACCCAAGCACCGCAACTGCAGTCGCACGCGCGTGCCCACTGGCACCCTGGGATACGATGGTAATCAAGCCTGGAGCTGATGCCGTATGGGGATTGCTAAGGGAGTCTGCTGGCATAAAGGAATTGCTGAGCACGTATGCGCTGACAGTGGCTCCAAGAAAAGGCGCCGTATTACTTAGTGTGGCTTGTGCCATTGTCCCGGCGTGCATGTAAACTGCCACGCCACCATTGCCACCGTTGGGTATCGGCGTGCTGGTTCCGGCACTGCCCAGCAACCCGGAAACAACTCCTGTTGTAAGATTGCAGAGTCCACCTAAAAGCCCCCCCAGTAAACCCCCACCCTGGGTACAATTCGATGAGCCATTGCTGGCATCGTCAGGGTGTTGATAAATATCGTTAGCATATTGTGTCAATGCAGAAACCCCCACCAGTGCGGCGACACGAGCCTGATTATCATTACTCATCTGGTATGCGCTGGTCAGGGCTGTTTTAGTGGTGGATAAGGTACTCCAGGCAATAAAACCCAATAAAATTGCCAGAACAATCACACTGAGCAATAAAACTGCTCCAGACTCTCCGTTGCTGACAGGCATGTTTTCTTGCGATCTGACTTTATGATTCATTGAGGTACACATACACTCACCATTGTCTGGGAAAGTCCACGGGCCGCTGCTTTTACGGCAATCAGGGCATTAGCACCATTATCAGGAAACCCAAGACCCATACAGGCGGTGTTACTGACGGGACCAGAAAAAGACCAGCCATTACCCACCGGGTAATCCGTAATGGCTGAGGCAGATTCGTTGCCGGTACAGGCAGTACCACCCGTCACTGCGTAGAGCATGATGCCCCCGGTAATTGTCAGCGTTCCGGTACAGGCGACAGGGACCCCGCTATTATTCGTATACCAGCCAAAAGTTGCAGAGTCCGGACTGATGTTTAGTCCGGTAATGGAAGCTATGGTACTGCTGGTAGTGGTGGTATTGCCGTTAGTGCTGCTGGGCTGGCCCAAAAGGAGGGTATCCAGAAAGTTCGTAACATCGCTATAAATACCGCTAATCAAACCGGTATTGCAGGTTCCGAACAACAGATTGCCGATGAGGCCGAACAGATTGAAAGGTTGTACCGGGGTTGAAGAAGATATTGTTGCCGCTGAAAAAGTGATGGCGTCCGCATTGCCGGCGTTGGCCAAAGTCGTGTTCAGGGCGGCTTTCATGATCTCGGTCTGAATAACGCGCTGGGTCAGATAGTGGGCCGTGATCTGATTCTGGTAGGCGGCAGACATGGTGGTGAAGACGCCCACGCTGAGAATGGCCGCAATAGCCATGGCAATGAGGATTTCAATCAAAGACAGGCCCGCTTCCAGATGAAATGTGCTGGCGTGAGTGGGTTTATTCACGGCAACCACCAGGCGAGATTGTTTTGTGACGAATTTTGTGATGAAGAGGGCTGTTGAATAGACTGCAGTTGCACCGAAACTGTTGAGGAGACCGGCGTTGCCCCCGATGCGGGCGTATAACTGGCTCCCAGAAGAAATTGGGCCAGATTGGTCACCACAGTCCCCACGATACCTATCAACCCGCCGCTACAACTGGATGATTGCCCCGGCGGAGGAACGGTAATACTGACTGATACAGAGGTTGTTGTGACGCCCTGAATCTGGGAGGAAATAGTCGCCGCACTGATATTGGCATTAGAACTGTTCGTCATTCCATATTGCTGGGTATTGAGTACCTGTTCTGCTGTGATGATTTGCTGGTTGGAGCGTACCAGAATGGCGGCAATACCCACCGCTGCAATGACAAATATGGCAGCAGCAATCATGACCTCCGTGAGGCTGAAGCCCTGTTCTTGACTATTATTCAAAGGAAACCGTCTCGCCAGTGGCATTGCGTATGCTCCAGTTCAAAGGAGGGACCGTGTTGACTGTCTGCGGCAGGATGGAGCACGCCGGAGTCGTAACGGGAATCCCTTTGGGATTGAGTGATAAGCAGCTCAGCACCTGGTTGTTCAGATACAGTGTATTTCCCGACGGCAAGTGATAAGTCTGATAATATCGATCGCTGCCCAAAGCACTGATCGTCAGTGTTGTCGCGCTCTTGCCAGCAGAAGGCGTCACGGTTAGATTGGCACCTTCGTCGGTCAGTGCTGTTACGTATAATTGGGCAATAGCCGCCTTGCTATTGGCAAGTGCCGTACCTTGTTTGGCTTGAGAAACCTGATAACCATAAAAGGGGATCGCAATACTGGCCAAAATGCCGATGATGGCGAGGAGCACGACTAATTCCACTAAGGTCATACCCCGTTGATGGGGAGGCTGAACCCAATGTTTACCCCCCATGCGTCACCACTGCGCCCATCTTGAAGATCGGCATGTACATGGCAATGACTAGGGTGCCGACAATCACACCCAGCACCACCATGATCATGGGCTCCATGAGGGTGGAGAGGCGATTCACGGATTCTTCCACATCGTTTTCGTAAAAGTCGGCGACTTTGGCGGACATGGTTTCGATGGCGCCGGTTTCTTCGCCAATAGACAGCATTTGCGTGGCCATGATGGGAAAGACGCCATCGGTTTTGAGGCGGGTGCTGATACGACCACCGGCGGCGACGTCATTACGGGACCTTAAGACGCTTTTTTCAATGACCACATTGCCGGAAACTTTCGAGAGAGTTTCCAAGGCTTCCAGAATAGGCACCCCTGCCGCCTGCATGGTGGACAGGGTACGCATGAAGCGGGCGACAGCGCCTTTCAATAAAATGTCACCGAGCACCGGAATTTTCAGGGAAATCCGGTCAATGACGGTTTTGAAGGGCAGGCTGCGCTTGTAGGTGAAAATAAACAGCCAGACGGCGGCAATGGGCAGTAGCACCACAATATACCAGTGACTTTTCATCCAGTTGGAAATGTTGATGACAATCTGGGTGAGCAGGGGCAGGGTGGCCCCAAAGCTGCTGAACAGTTGCGAAAATACCGGAATCACGAAAATCATCAAAATTACCACCACTACCAGCATGACGGTAATGATGGCTGCCGGATAAAACATGGCGGATTTGACCTTTTTGTTGAGGGCCAGGGTTTTTTCGCGGTATTCGGCCAGACGCAGCAAAATGGTGTCGAGAATACCGCCTTGTTCACCGGCGGCTATCAAGGAGACAAACAGGCGGTCAAAATATTTGGGGAAATGCGCCATAGACTGCGAAAGAGACTCGCCTTCTTTAAGATGCTTTAGAATACCCTTGAGCAATTTTTTCATGGCTGCGCCCTGGGTGGCGGTAATCAGTAATTCAAAAGCCTGTACCAACGGTACTCCGGCGTTGATCATGGTGGAAAGCTGGCGGACCATGACGACCAGTTGGGCTTCCTTGACGCCTTTTTCGCCAAACAGGGGCTGCGGAACTTTGCGGATGGTAACCGGTACAAGCCCCTGCTTGCGCAGGGAAGCCCGCACCACATTGGCGCTGGCAGCGTTCATTTCGCCTTTCTTTTTGTCCTTGGCGCCGGGCAGGGTAGCTTCCCAGACGAAGTCGTAGGTCTTCGCCTCTTTTACCGCCGTCTTTTTTCCTAGTGCTGTTGCCATACAAGCTCTCCTCGTTACTCGAAGCGTTATCTAGCCTAGATATAAAAAAAAACAACCTGTGTAAAGCGCGTTGTGTCCTCCTGTGCCAGGTTGTCTTCCGCCGCCAGTGGATCGGCGCGCAACCAGTGCAGAAATTCCCGCTTTCACAGGAAACCCATAATCAGTCAGAACCCGTGTGATCTTGTTCATTGGAGAACAGCGATACGTCAGGCTGGGACTCGAAATGGGCATCACAGGGGAGCAAAGAGGTCCCCTTACGTCTTGCCGTTGCGTTTTCGACTTTTTTGCGCATCAGCATGATAAATTAGAATACTTCTTCGTACTGCAATTTATATAAAAATTGACTTTTTTATATAAATATGAGATAAATATAAAAAATTATATTCAACATTTTTTATTATAAAAATAAATACCATTTGTCCAGCTGCAATTTTTTGTCATATTTTTTAATCAGGAGGTTCGAACATGCCTGTGTCCAGGAAATCCGACACTTCTCAAAAAAATGCGCTAAAACGTGAAGGCGGACTTGTTGGCCTGATATTAGCTTGTGTAGGTGCATCTATTGGCTCTGGCTGGTTATTCGGGCCCTTGTTCACGGCGCAAATGGCAGGGCCATTGGCCATTGGTTCCTGGATTCTCGGGGCGGCGGCCATTCTTTTGTTGGCCTTGGTGTTTGCCGAGTTGGCACCCATGATTCCGCGTGCCGGGGCGGTGGTTCATCTGGCTCATGTTGGCAATGGACCTATTGTCGGGCATATGTGGAGCTGGATTTTATTTCTTTCCTACGCTTCCATCGCCCCTCTGGAAGTGACGGCCGTATTGACCTATGCCAACAATTATTATCCGGGTCTGTTGCAGCCGCATACGGATTTGCTGAGTAGTTTTGGATTTTTGATTGCCGTGATTATGCTCGGCTTGTTTGTGGTCACCAATTTCATGGTGATTGGCTGGGTACTTAAAGTCAATAATGCGGCGACCTGGTGGAAAATTGGTATTCCTTTATTAACGGCGGTGATGTTGATTGTGGTGGCCTGGCATCCTGGAAACTTTCATGTGCGCGCCCACAATACCTTGACGGATGTGCATGGCATGTTTATCGCGATTGCCAGCGGTGGGGTCATATTCAGTTTGCTGGGTTTTCGTCATGCCATAGATTTGGCCGGGGAAAGTAAAAATCCCAAGCGGGATGTGCCTATTGCGGTTGTCGGTTCGGTGCTGATTGCTTCGGCAGTTTACATCGCCGTTCAGGTGGCCTTTCTCGGTGCGGTGAATCCTGCGGATATTGCTAAAGATGGATGGGTGCATTTGCATTTCGAGGGGGTGAATGGTCCCTTTGCGGCCTTGGCAGCGGCGGTGGGGATTGGTTGGTTGGCGACATTACTGTATGTGGATGCTTTTATTTCGCCCGCAGGTACCGGGCTGATTTACACGACTACTGCGGCACGGGTCACTTTGGCTACGGCTGAAACCGGCGCAGCCCCCAGGTGGCTGAATAAAATCAATCGGCATGGCGTTCCCTGGGTGACACTTATTCTCTTATTCTTCGTCGGCATTATATTCTTTCTGCCTTTCCCATCCTGGCAGAAAATGGTCGGATATATTGCCTCCATGACGGTGCTTTCGTACTCTATCGGGCCCATTGCCCTGATTCAGATTCGCAAGGCCATGCCGAATCTGGAGCGTTCATTTCGTTTGTGGGGGGCACCGGTGCTGGCCCCTATCGCCTTTGTGGTATCTACCTGGATTGTTTACTGGTCAGGTTTGCGCACGCTGAACTTTATTTTTATTACGTTATTTGTGTTATTAGCGATTTATGCGCTTACTGGAATTTTTCGAAAAGGTCGCTGGGCAGAAATGGGCTGGCAATATATGTGGTGGATATTTCCCTACTTTATAGGGATGTGGGCCATCAGTTGGATTGGACCCAAAGATCTTGGCGGTCTGGGTTATTTGGCATTTTTCCCCAGCATGGGGGCCTTGGCGGTTTTGGCTCTCAGCGTATTTTATCTGGCTATTCGTGAGTCTGTAGCAGATAAAACCATGCGTGTATATATGCGTCAATTTGGTAATAAAGTTCCTCCAGTTGCTCCTTAGATAATGATGGAATCATGACCATGGCCCAAAGGCTCGCCAGATAATATGCTGCTGCTAAAACACCTGCCCAGTGTGCGCGAGCCCAGGCTTTATCTGAGCATGGAAAGAACCTACCTGTCTTACTTGAAATTTCTGTTTATAGCCTTTGGTACCGGTATTCTTTCCAAAAAAATGATCTTGTTACTGGCTGCTTTGCATTTTTATGGGCTGATTCCATTTTTCCAGGATTTGTATAAGCTTTTGACCTGGCCGGTGCTGATCTTATTGTTTATGGTATTTTATTTTTTTGTGCATGATCTGCGTTATATCAATCGGGGAGCCCCGGTCACTGCAAAAGAAATTCAGGATCCACGTATTTATTTTTCGGCGGAGCGCACTTTTCTTTCCTGGATCAGAACCGGGATCAGTATCGTGATTTTCGGTTTTGTGATGGAAAAGTTTGATTTTTTTCTGACCAAGCTGGCGCTGATGATGCACCGGGTGATTACGTTGCACGCGAGTTTTTCAGGAATGAGCATTATTTTCCTGATATTAGGGATTATTAATATTGCTGTTGGACTCGGTGGATTTATGCTCACCGTTTATCAGGTGGAGCATGGTGCCTATCATCCCCACCATAAATTATATGGATTTTATGGCTTGTCTTTGTTGGTCTGTTTATCATTGTTGAGTTATTTGCTGATCAAGATTTCGATTTGAACGAATCTGACTGCTGCGTCATGAAGGCGCTATACAGTACGGGAGCCAGCCACAAGGACATGAATATCGAGAGTAGCAACCCACCCATGACCGCAATGGCCAAAGGCTTCAGTAAATCAGTGCCATGACCAATGCCGATAGCCAGAGGTAAAAACCCGAAAACATCCGCGAGCATGGTCATGAGAATGGGGCGCAGGCGCTGTCGTGCCGCAAAGGCCACCAAAGCCGGGCGGGGATGGGCACCCCCGAGTTGGCGGGCACGTGCAAAAATCAGAATGACATTGTTGACGGCAATCGCAAAAACCAGCAATACGCCCAGAAAAGCCGTGCTGTCGAGCTCTAATCCACAAATCCACAACAAAAGCAGGGAGCCAGGTGCTGCCAGGGCGATGGAAAGAAGCGCCGCTACGGCGGCGCGTTGACTACTGAACTGAAATCCCAGCAGGATCAGCAGTAAACCCAGCGCGCCGGCCAGAATCAGCGCCATCTGCTGAAAGCTTTGACGCTGTTGGCGATAGTAACCCCCCAGTACCGGGGTGATGTTGCCGGGCAAGTGCATTTGGGTGATGATTTTTTTGGCCTGAAGGGCAGCCTGGGCCAGACCTTCTCCCGGCTTTGGTTGTAACCACATATAGGCATCAGGCACCAGATTCTGATGGGTCACAAAGGGAATGGCACCTTGAATGTGCAGGGAAGCAATGCTGGAAAGAGAGGTCATGGCCCCATTGGGCAGTTGGATAGGCAGCGCGGACAAGGTCTGCGGGGTCTGCGGCTGCCCCGCCAGTTTAACGCGAATAGGCAGTATTTGTTCGCCATGCAGCAAAAATCCCGCTTGTCTTCCCCAGAAACGGGTCTTGAGCTGATCGGCAATATCCGGCGGGGTAATGCCATAAAGTGCGGCCATGGGCGTGGGGGTGATTTCCAACTCAGGCCCTGCCGATGGAGACTTGAAGTTGACTGATGCAAAATCATGGCTGTTTTTCAGGGCGGCAGCCAGCCGTACGCCTTCACCACGCAAAACGCTGGAAGCGGAGCCGAACAGATAAATAACCAACGGGGCGTGTGCGCCCGAGAGGTTTCCCAGACGGACAATCATGGTCTGATGCAAAGACAGTCCGATCAGATTGGGGGCCATGCTGCGGTATTGTTTGCGCAGTTCTGCCATTACGGTTTCGGTGCTGTCGGGATGATCCGGTTTGAGGACGATGGTGATGGCACCTTTGTTGGCAGGTGCATGCCGGAACTCGAAACCACGGCCGACCATAAGGGACGCACGCTGCACATTGGGATTGTGCAGTGCTACCTGCATGAAAGCGCGGCCGATCCGGGTGGTTTCGGCAACGCTGCTGCCCACCTGGGTGCGATAGGGTACAGAAATAATGCCTTCATCCCAGTGTGGGAGAAACGCGGTCGGTAGGACCATGAGTGCCAATCCGGCGGCCCCTGCCAGTATGGCGACGGGAAAAATGGCCCAATAAGGGCGGCGCATCCCGGCGATGAGCCATTGACTGTAGTGCCGGCGCACCCAGCGCTCCGCATGGTGTAAACGTCGGGAAGGTGAGGTCACACGACCGGCGAGCCACGCGGTCAGAATCGGTGTGACCAGCAAGGCCACCAGTTGTGATGCCAGCAGGGCAATGACGATGGCCAAGGCCATATGACGGAACAGTAGCCCCAGGGTGCCGGATAAGAAGAGCAGAGGCAGAAATACCAGACAGGAGGTGAGGGTGGCGAGACTCATCAATGGTAAAATACTGGCGCTGCGGCGCAACGCCAGTTGGCGACGCTGCGAAGTTTTCCCTTGCAGGCCATGGAGACCGCGTTCGACCACGACGATGGCATGGTCTACCAAAGCACCAATAGCTGCGGTTATTCCCCCCAGAGTCATGATATTCAGGCCATATCCGAGCATGTGCAGGACCAGGAAAGTGGCAGCCAGTGCCAGAGGTACTACGGCCAAAGTCGCCAGAGCTCCGTCTAAACGTCCCAGAAAGGCCAAGACGACCAGCCAGGCAATCAGGCTGCCGAGCCCCAGGGCAATCCAGACATCGCGCAGGCTGTGACTGATCAGGTGGCTGAGATCATAAATGGGTACCAGATGGACGCCCGGGGGGAGATGTTTCCGCAGGGAGTTCAGACGTGTTTGCACGGCGTGGGCGACGCTGACGTCATTGGCGCCGGACTGTGAAAGTACGTCAATGATCAGGGCGTGTTGATAACCGGGCACGGCTGCTTCACTCAGCAGCGGGGGCGGCCCGGTATGCACCCGACCCAGGGCGCCCAAGGCCAGCGGAGTGCGGGCACCGGAAGCATCGGGTGGCCCCAGTGGCAGGGTCAAGGCGGCCAACGTCTGATCGTTTTCAGGCCGTGCTGTCGTCGCCAGAATCAACTGCTGATGATAGGCGTGCAGAATCCCTGAAAAAAATGGACCTTGGGCGGATTGCAAGGTGTTGATGACCTGCTGGGCACTGAGGTGATGCTGCGCTAACCGTGCCGGATCGAGGTCCACATGCACCTGCGGCCAGCCGCGACCGGTGCCCTGCACCTGATATACCCCGGGAATGGACAGTAGAGCCGGTCTTATCTTAAAGGCAAAAGTGGGCATCATTGCCGAACTGCTCTGCTGATTGGACACCAGGGCATATTCAGCAAATGGATAGGTATAGGGCGCCATGCGGATCACCCGCAGTTGCGCACCGGCGGGCAGGCGGTATTGAGCCAGGCGTGCTTGCAGCATCAGGTATGCGGTTTGCGGGTTGGTTCCTGGTTCAAAATAAATATTGAGCTTGCTCAGGCCGTTACCGGTTTGAGAGCGGACCAGGCGCACCCCTGGTTGACCTTTTGCCAGCGCTTCCAGGGGCTTGGTTACCTCCACTTCCATGAACTTGACGGGCAGGCTGCCGTCATTGACGAGGACGGCCACTCTTGGAAAATTGACGTTCGGAAAGACACTTTCCGGGAGATTCTGCAGGGCAAACCAGCCTGCACCCAGCAATAATAATGCGCTGAGCAACAGGCTGAAGCGATTGCTCCAGAGAAAATGCAGATATGCCCTCATGGTTGTCGCTCTTGTACCGGGGTGCCGCTGATCAAGCGATCATTGGCGCTGATGATGACCTGCTCGCCTGTTTGCAGAGCGCCCTGTACCCAACTTTGTCCAGCCTGACTGGCAACAATATGTACAGGAACAGCCATGGCTTTGCCTTTGCGGATAACAAACACCTCGATCTGTGCGGCATGCATCACCACAGCGGCGGTAGGAATCTGGAAGGCGTGGCCTTGAACTTGCTGTACTTTTGCCTGCAGCCATTCGCCGGGCAACGCCTGGCTTTGTGCGGGCAGATCAATATAGACGGACACCAGTCCCAGATGGCGGGCGCTTTGTCCTATGGAACGGACGTGTCCCAGGCCGTGCCAGTCGGCACCGTGCAGTACGACGGTGCTTCCGGGGCGTAAGTTGCGGGCGAGGGAGGGGGTGACATAGGCCTGTGCCCAGGGTTTTCCGCGACCATCCAGAGTCGCAATGGCTGTTCCGGAATTGACTACGGCCCCTGCCGGAACCAGGTAATGTAAGCTGCCCGCAAAGGGCGCGCTGAGGGTTTGTTGGGCGGCCTGCGCCTGTAAAATGCGCAGATGCGATTGCGCCTCTGCCAGCGTCAACCGACTGGCCGCGACATTTTGTTGGGCAATGACGCCATCCTGATACAATTTCTGATCGCGCAAATACTGACCTTGTGAAAAGGCGATCTGTTTTTGGGCGGTCTGGATGCTGCTCTGCAGCCCGGGTGCCGCGATCCTGGCGATGATCGTTGCGGCTGCTACGGGTCCATCGGGGAGCAGCGGACCGAGGACGCGTCCGGTAACCGGTGCGGTCAAAGTGGCGGCACCATGACTTTCAACCCGGGCCAGCAGGGCGCTTTGCTGAATGGCAGCACTTACCCTGACCGGAGCCGTCCGCACGGGTATGGCCGCTCCCCAGGCGCTCTGAACACTCAAGAGGAGCAGAACACCTGAAAAAATGCGGAAGCAGTAAGGTAGTGTTACCCGATAAAAACGTGTTGCTAATATCATGCAGTTAAGCTTCCATGATTGAATTATCTTGAGGATGCAAGCTGTTCCGGCAGGACGCCGCTGTCCAGAACCAGTTGTGTGCGACTTAAACGGGCGCGAATCATCGCGTTGCTAGCCTGCAGTTGAGCCTGGACCCAGGCATCTTCAGCTTGTTGCAAGGCTAATGCGCTCTCGGCACCGGCCAGATAGCCCTTGCGGGTCATGGCGTACACCGCCTGAGCACTGTGTTCGATTTTCCCGGCATCTTTCAGGGCAATGCGAGCCGCCCGGGCGGCCCCGGCGTCCTGTGCCAGACGGCTGCGGATCTGCATTTGCAGAGCAGATTTAGCGGCCTGCAATGCCGCAACCTGTTCTTGGGCTGCCGCAATCTGATCGCGGTTACGACCAAAGCCAAAAATGGGCATCTGCAGGCTGAGGCTGGCCTGCCAACCTAACTGCGCACTATGAGGTATGGTCGCCGTATCGACTCCGTAAGCGGCGTTGGCACTCAATACCGGTAAGCGGGCACTTTGATGGAATTGCAATTGGGCGTGTGCCGCCTGAATTTGCGCATCTGCTGCTCGGAGTAAGGGTTGCGCCTGCATGGCTCGACTCTGGATTTTGGATAAATCGGGTAACGGCTTGAGTGGGCTGCTGACTTTTGCCAGTGCTGGTAAATGGCTTCTGAGCCCTGTTTGTAAGGCCAGAACCTGACGTATGGCCACACTTTGGGCCAGGGTTTGTTTCAGTTTGCTCTGGAGGCGCAGCACATTCAGTTGCGCCTGCTTCAGCGCCAGGCGGGAACGGGTACCCGCAGCATAACCATCCTGGGTGGCTTGAAATACTTGCCTGGCAGCAACGCGGGCGCGTCGCCAGATTGCAATCATATTATTACTCAGAGCCAGCCGGTAATAGGTCATACTCACTTGTGCGGCCACTGCCAGGCGGGTTTGCAGCAGATGAAAGTGTTCAATAGTGACCTGATCTTTGCTCAGTTTGCTGAGTGCCCGGGTTTGCGGCGCATAAATGGGAACATTCAAACGAATTTGCCCGAGCATTTCCCGTGCGCCATTGGCACTGACAAAAACAGGCTGACCGGCGCGGGATTGGGTCCAGATAGTGGCCGCATTCAGGGAAAGAGCGGGTAGCAGTCGGGCTTCGGCACTGCGACGGAGATCTTGCTGCGCTTCCAGTTGATGCCGGCTTGCCTGAACGGTCGCCTGATTATGCAGGGCGCTGTTAATAGCCTGGTTGAGCGTCAGGGGGGCCGCATGGGCGCCAATAGATATGCAGCCCAAGCTTAAAGCCAGTAGCCAATTTTTGGCAGCAGAGCGACGATTATCCGGGGTAAATTGAAAAAGCATTTTTTCTCGACTATCTGCAAAATGTGGTTATGAGTAGAGTGGTTTTTTTATTATGACATTGCTGTATGTCCAGAAGATGACCGCAAGATGACCAAATCGTCATCTTATGTTGCCACCATTATTATCCATGGAAATTATCGGAAAAAACAAAATGGCCGTCGTACCTTTACCGGGAACGCTTTTTAAGCGGATCTTACCCCCATGCAGATGCATAATGGATTGGACGATGGCCAGTCCCAGCCCTGTTCCTTGTCCACGGCGCATGCGTGCTGCATCTGCGCTGTAAAAGCGGTCAAACACCCGGTCAATATCTGCATCGGCAATGCCTGAACCGGTGTCGCTGATGATCAATTGGATCTGCTCGCGGGACCATTCATTGTGAATCCGGATGCTGCCACCCGCTGGCGTATGACGCAGGGCATTACTCAGCAGATTACTGACGGCGCGACGCAGGAGATCAGAGTTTGCTGTGATGGATCCCTGAGTATCATTGTGCAGGGTAACATCCTGTTCATCTGCCATAGCCTGATAAAAACTGCAAAGAGAAGCCATTTCCTGATGAATGTCCAGCTGTTGCTTATCCAGCACGTTATGCTCCTGTTCTGCTCGGGCCAGAAACAAAAGGGCATCGACCATGCGCGACAAGCGTTCATATTCATCCATGGCGGAGGCGATACAGGCTTGATATTCGAGAACACTACGGGTCTTGGAAAGCGCCAGTTCGCCCTCACCGCGTAAAATATGGATGGGCGTGCGCAACTCATGGGCAATGTCTGCCGAGAAGCGGGAAATCCTGGCAAAGGAGTCTTCCAGCCTTTCCAGTAGCTGGTCAAAATTTTCAGCGAGTGTGGCGAGTTCGCTGGGCCAGTTTTTTCCGGCAATGCGGCGATGTAACTGGCTGGCACTGAGTTCGTCCACCATGCTTGCTAATTGGTGGACAGGGCGCAATCCCCGTCGGGCAATCAAATATCCCGCCACTATGGCAATAAGCAGTGCAAAAACAATCGACAAAGCTAGTGCGTAACGATAAAAAGCCAGAAAGTGCTCCCTTTCACTGATGCGGATAGCCACGTAAATGATACTGGCTGGCTTGCCTGCAAAGCGCTGTGCCATCACCTGAAAATGTTCGTGTTTTTTAACTTTCCAGTGCCATTGTTCGGGTTGAAAAGCCTGTGGTTGGCGATCAAAGGGCTTGTTGCTGTCGAGGAGGGGGTTATAAGTGCGACCCCGGGCAATGATCCCTTCCTGAGATCGCGTCACCCAGATGTACACCCCACGGATAGTGCTGGCCTCCAGCTGCGTCTCGTGACGGAGTTCGGAAAAGTTGTCCGTGCTGTTGCGGATGGCCGTGTGTACTGCATGGATTTTACTGGTGAGGATCTGGCTGTCGGCCGCACGTAATTGTTCCGCCAGAATCCAGTACAGGGCGGCACCTGCCACCGCAATCAGGAGGGTGCTTAACAGGGCGTACCACAGCGTGAGTCGGAGCGCCATGGAGCGCCCCAGACTGAGTAAGGTTTTATTGGCGTAGCTCAAGAACATAGCCAACTCCCCGCAAGGTATGGATCAATTTGTCCGCAAAGGCATCATCGACTTTTCGGCGCAGGCGGCGGATGGCGACGTCCACAACATTGCTATCACTTTCAAAATGCATGTCCCAGACCTGTTCGGCAATGCGGGTGCGGGTTAGCACTTCGCCGGGAAAGCGCATGAGGTAGGCCAGCAGGCGGAATTCCTGAGGGGCCAGGTTAATGGGTGTGGCGGCCCGCCAGATTTTGTGGCGGAGCAGGTCCATTTCCAGATCGGCGTAATAAATAATCTCGTCCGTACGCACATGACTCCGCCTCAAAATACTGTGAATTCTGGCTAGTAATTCTGAAAAAGCAAAGGGTTTCACCAGATAGTCGTCCGCGCCCTGGCGCAAACCTTCCACGCGCTGGGCTACGGCATCCAGGGCGGTCAGCAGAATGACCGGCTGATCGGGATGCCGTTTACGGATTTCCTGAAGAACCCACCAGCCATCCCTCTGCGGCAACATCAGATCGAGCACAATCACTGCATATTCGCCGATTTCGGCGAGGTGCTGACCGTCCACACCATTGTCGGCAACATCCACCACATAGCCTAGCTCGTTGAATCCTTTTTTGAGAAAGGCAGCGGTTTTAGCTTCGTCTTCAATAACCAGAATTTTCATGGGAGGAGGTCGAAATTCAGTAAACCAGAATATGGGGAAAATACTCTGGTTTAGTCATCATAACAACTTGCTGGCTGATATGAGGAAGATTTAGGCGTGATCAGAATAAGCCTTATTTTGACCTTTTTGAGAATATGCATACAATGAATCCCCTTTTGATGCGCCTATTCCGAGATGCTATGAAAACCTCAATGACCATGGAACATAAACGCCGATTGGCTTTTGGCGTTGTTCGTATCGTTTTTGGCCTGATCTGGCTGATCAACACCTGGTTACAATTTAATCCAGCTTATACAGCCCACTTTCTGGGGAGTTTCAACGCGGACTGGGTGAGTGGACAACCTGACTGGATTATCCAATATGGACATTGGATGGCGAATCTTGTGCAGCACATAGGGCCACAGGCTGTGGCTTATGGAACCGTAGGGCTGGATGCCATTCTGGCGGTTTCCCTGATCACCGGGCTGGGCTTGCCCTTTCTGGCCGGGGTGGGGGTGCTGTATAACCTCTGGCTGTGGAGTACGGTGGGTGGTTTTGGCGGACCCTATACCCAAGGGGCTACAGATCCGGGCACGGCGATCATTTATGCGCTGTGTTTTGTTTATGTGATCTGGTCCCGAAGCTGGGAAGGTCTGAGTTTGAGCAATGTGCCGCATAAGCCTTTATATGCGCCGGCCATGCACACTGCCCGTATTCTTTTCGGGCTGCTTTGGGCTTTTGATGCATTCTGGAAGTGGCAACCGTATTTTCTGCACAATGCCGTGACTTATTTGCAGCAGGCGCTTCCGGGAGAGCCCGCCTGGATTGCCGCCTACATATCGTTGGTGATAGCCGTGATCAACCTGGTAGGGCCAGTGCTCTTCGGTTATGTCGCCGCCATCATGGAAAGTATCATCGCTTTTTTCCTGCTCATCGGACGCGGTATGCGCTGGATTATTCCTGTGGGTATTGCCTACAGTTTCGGGGTATGGACGACGGCCGAGGGTTGGGGTGCGCCTTATCTGCCCGGCAGTACGGCCAATAAAGGCGATGTACTGGGCACCACCAATATTTATATCATTGCCTTTCTGTTTCTGGCAGCCTGGGTGTACTTCACTCCCCGTGCCCAGCGCAGGGGAGACGGCGATGCCTGAAGCCGCCTGATCAGCTCACGGTAAACATTTGAGTTGGCTTGAGGGTCAAGGCTCTGCCGATGCCGCTAATCCAGTATGTGTATTTGGGGGCCACTATAGCGATATCCGAACCCTGGAACCGTTTCCATCCAGTGATGTAAACCGGTATGTTCAAACAGGCGTCTTAGCCGATATACCTTTACGACCAGCGTGTTGGGGGCAATAAACACTTTTCTGCCATTTTTCAGCGCTTGCGTAAGTTGCTGGTAAGACAATGCCTCGCCAGGATTCTGAACCATGCAGCAGAAAAGGGTGTACAGATTGCTGGGGAGATAGATTTTTTGATCATCGACGTTGACTATCCGAGCCTTATGATTAATCGAAATGTGAATAGATGCGGTCCGATCTGCTTCGCTGAAGTCTGTCGAGGGAACCTTTTCAAGTAACCTGTGCAGATAGGCTAATAGAGGCGCAGTACCCAGGCTCCAGGGAATGAAGGTTTGGGCTCCAGATTTTATGGCATCCTCGGCAAGATGGCCCAATAAGGCATTTTGAGCCTCAACCATTACCAAAAATGATAGATTTGACCCATAATTTTTTTGTAAAACCAAGAGCATTTCCCTGATTTCATCATTCCAGCCATTGGTGATGACGACCAGCTTATTTGAGTGGTTTACTATTTTCTCGAAGTCCAGAGCAGATTTCGCAGTCTGTACTATATAAGCGGTATTAAAGTTTATAGTTTGCAACAGGTTGGTTTCATGGGCATCTCGTTCCAGTGACAACACCACGATATCCGGATCACTTTTGAACACGCCTTTTGCTGTGGGCAAATGTAACCAGGCGAGGCCATCCATCATGATCCAGTGCAGATGAGCGGAGATGAAGGGGAGTATAGAGGGTGAAAACATGTGTATGGTCCTGCATTTTGGATAAACTGGTTTGTGGGTAAGAACCCGTTAATCCTTATATGGTAGCTGCTTTATATGACATTATTATGACAATCTGCTGTTCTTGGGTCGTTTCTGGAAGAAGTCAGGAGTGGCATGTCATGTTGCGCGCTGTTGTTTCAATATGCTCTGCTTCATGGTGAAAATAGTCATAATATCGTCATCATATTGTCATCTGCTTGTCATTTTTCCCTGATACATTGTGCGGCTGCAAAACCAAGGGCTGGCTCAGTCCTTAACGCTTACATAAAACAGGGAGAAACAAAATAATGAGTAAATCCGTATTGTTACGTCCTTTGGTGCTGGCCCTTGTAACTGGTGGTATGTTGTTGACGGTTACTGATGCCATGGCGGATACCATCACCGCTGCCACCTTGAGCAGTCAGAACAACACAGCGGTGAATGTGGGAGAGGTCAATGCGGCCGCTGCCTCTGAATCATTTCTGGGTAGCAGGGGGGTTCATTCATTAACCCAAAAACACCGATTTAACTCCGGTCAGTCCATAAAGGTGCTGAACAAGCAACAAATTGCAGCCGCAGGACCCGTGGGCGGCAGTGCCCAGGCACTGGCCTACGCACCGGGCGTGAACGTGACGGGATACGGGAATACCGGTTCCACCAAAACATCCATTAGTGTCAATGGAATCAGTCAGGGCTGGGGTGGTTTTGGCGGGAGTGTCATAGATGCCGGTAATCTCTCGGTGACTTTTGATGGCGTTCCCATGGTCAATCCGTCCACCGGTCTTTGGGAAAGCCCGCAAGTACCACAAACGGGAATTTTACAGGGAATTGGTATCACCTACGGGCCGGGTAATCCGGTGAATCGCTGGTATAACAACATTGGCGGCCAAATCGCCTTTGTCCCTTTGCAGCCAACGGCACAGCCGGGCGCCAGTATCAAAATGACCTACGGAAGCTATAATTCCAAGAATATTGTGTTCAATGTCCGCACTGGCAGTATAGACGGCTGGTCAACCATTATGGCGGGTGGCGCAGGATCCAGTAACAGTTATCGGCAGAGCCCCGATGGATTCACGAATCCCAGTTACAATTATGCCTGGTTTTTGAAAACCAAAAAAACCTATACGGATGGAAATTTTTCATTGGGGGCCTATCTGGCCAAGGGGTCTGGATACCGTCCGGTTCCGGTTCCGGTCAACCCTATTGCCGGCGTTACTTATACCGGTGCCGCAACGGGGCCATTATATAGCCAGAAGACGACCGGATTTTATTCGTCCATTCCTTTTGATATCTGGAACAAGGATGACAGCAACACGACCTGGTTGATTTACAGCAAGCTGAATCAGAAGCTGGATAAAACCTTTTCTTTGCACAATATGATCTGGTATCGCTACGGCCATCGCTTGCATCAGCATTATAATAATTACGGCTTGAGTAATCCCAGCAATCTCTATGAATACAACAATCCTCATGACAGTGTGTATGGAGACAAGCTATGGATTTCCGCCAAGCTCCCCTATAATGATGTCAGCTTCGGTGGATTCTTTCTGAATAGCCAATATAATACCAAAAACGCCTTTTATAATCCGGCGGATGGTGGTTCTCTTGCGCTCCCCAATCATTCCTACCGGAATGATATTTTTAGCCAGACGGACCTGGCGGCATTTGTGCAGGATCGCATCAGTCCCATGCATAATCTGCATATTACTCCGGGGGTGCGCTTTATTAATTACCAGACCCAATATACGCAGGGGGCAGATATTCCCGGAGCGACAGGCACCAATCAGGGTAAACTGCCTGCTTCCAATCGCAGCTTTACCAAGGTGGAACCCTCGGTGGACTTCAACTGGAAGCCGCTGCAGTGGTTGGCGGTATTTGCAAGTTATGCCCAGGCTTATAAAGAACCGCAGGTTGGCGGTGGTGGTGGTCTCTACCAGAGTATCCGGCCGGTGTATAACCTTGAACACAGTGCGGACTATAATGCGGGCATAAAAATGCATTTTAATGATGCGGATTATCTGCATCATTTCTTCGCCATGTTCAGTTTTTATCATTTGCATTTCAGTAATCAGTTTGTTGCTGCCTATGATGGTAATGGAAATTATCTGGGTGACGCCGATGGCGATTCTATTTATCAGGGTGTAAATATCGCTCTGGAAGATGATCCCCTCTATAATGTGCATGTTTTTGCCAACCTGAATTTCGAGAAAGCCACATTTGCACACTATACGACGGGAGGCGTCAGCTATCAGGGCTTGCCGGTATCCAACGTCCCGGAGAGTACGTTCAATATCGGTGCCAAATATCGCTACTTCCTGGATGGCATCCTGATGTCCCCCAGTATCTGGTACACCTATACCGGTGCCCAGAATATGTGGAATAACAATACGGTTATGCCCAGCAGCCAGAAAATTCCTGCCTATGACACACTGAACCTCGGGCTGGAAAGTGTCATTTCTACGCGTGGATCGGTACCTCTGCTGAAAGACGTGAAGCTCAACCTGGATATGCTGAATGTGACCAACAATCATTATAATCCGTTTGAGTATGTCACTTCTGGTGGTTTGCTGGGTGGAAATTCGCAGGGACAGGTGCTGGCTCTCCCCGGAGCACCAT
The DNA here is from genome assembly GCF_018853445.1 of Acidithiobacillus concretivorus. GTDB lineage: Bacteria > Pseudomonadota > Gammaproteobacteria > Acidithiobacillales > Acidithiobacillaceae > Acidithiobacillus > Acidithiobacillus concretivorus. The sequence goes on along the minus strand of NZ_JABELD010000037.1, from coordinate 29,261 downwards.
TTACCGTCTATGGAAGTATTTCTGCTGACTTCTAAAAACCTTTGTACAGCGGGGATGGAAATTTCTCCATCCTCGTGTAGCGATTTGCTACGGACAATGCGGTAGATCCCAGTAACCACAAGGTTTTTGTTTTTGTGGGTGAGGCGCATGCGGTTTATGTGTATCAGCCTGTACATGATTGAGGGATAGACTTCGGGTTGCTGCTTATAGATATAATTCACGACTTGCCATAAGCAAGTCGTCTTTTTTTAAGCAAGCAACTGGACATTTTATAAAAAGGGTTTCATTTATGCACGGATCAGATAGCTTACCTTGGCCACGCAGTGTCAAGTGGCTCCATATATTTTTAGCGCTGTTCATCACCTTTCAGTTGATGAGCGAGCTGGACATGAAAGCCATCTGGAAACATATAGGTATTTCAGCGTTTCGGCACTTTCTGTTTGTATCGCATATGTGGGTAGGTATAGCCAGTACTATTGTGATCATCTTGTTCTGGCTGGTTGTTGCCATGAACGCTCAATTACGTACCCATCTGTTTCCCTATCATGGGGTTTATTTGCAGCGCATTGGCAAAGATATTCAAGGTGCGACACGCGGTATTTTCCCTCCGGCGGGTATGCGTGGCGGATTACCGGGCCTGGTCCATGGTTTGGGTCTTCTGGCTATTTCCGCCATGGGGGCTTCGGGGGTTGTGATGTTTGTGATGATTTATGCTGCTGGCGGCGTTAAGCCCGGCGATGCCTATGCTATTCCTCATGCTATTCATTCTCTGATCGCCAATCTGGTATGGGCTTACTGGTGGGGTCATATTGCCATGGCTCTGCTACACGCGTTACGTACCCCACGGATTTTGCGGATATTTATTCCCTAATTTTGGGCTAATTCCGGGGCTGTATAGTGCGTAAACGGAGAGGGTCAATTGGATCCATCCGTCATTTAACGCAGGTAACAGGAGCAAAGTCATGAGCATATCTATACGGTTGGTTGGCGGTATCGTGGGCGGGGTTTTACTTTTGTCTAGTTTTGGCGCTTATGCTTTTACCGGCCAGGAATTGGCTGGTAAAGCGAAGATCAGTATCGCCCAGGCACGTGCTACGGCTTTACGGACATATCCAGGTAGCATCACCGATCAGGAGCTGGAGAAAGAGAAAGGCGGCAGTGGATTACGATATTCTTTCGTGATCAAAAAGGGGCATGTCAGTCATGAAGTAGGTGTTGACGCCATGACTGGCGCCATTTTGGAGAATTCGGTTGAAGGTGACCATGCGGATTGATGCGTTATAGCCTTTAATCGGATCTGACCCGTTCTTGGGAGCGGGTTTTGCGTGTATTTGTGGGGGTATCACTGAATAATGCGTATTCTTCTGGTTGAAGACGACCGAATGATTGGTGAAGCCATTTCTGTTGCGCTGCGGGATGCAGCTTATGCAGTGGATTGGACGCGTGATGGTGAAACGGCCCTGCAAGCCATTGCCAATCAGGAATATCAGGCCATTCTTCTGGATTTGGGCTTGCCCAAACTGGATGGTTGTACGGTGCTGCAGCGTGTCCGGGCAATAGGTAGTGATCTGCCGATTATTATTATTTCTGCCCGGGATGCCTTATCAGACCGGATAGAGGGTTTGGACCTGGGGGCGGATGATTATCTGGTCAAACCTTTTGCCATGGATGAATTGTTGGCACGTTTGCGTGCCATTATCCGTCGTCAGGGTGGACAGGGGTCGCCTGTGCTCAGCAGCGGATCCTTGCAGCTTGATTTAAGTACCCATATCGCGCAGCTTGGCGAAGTCAGTGTGCTGCTGAGCCGTCGGGAATTCGCATTACTGCAGGCTTTATTATTACGCCCCGGTGCGATACTGAGCAGGGCACAACTGGAAGAACGGCTATATGGTTGGGGCGAAGAAATAGAAAGTAACAGCATTGATTTCCTGATACATGCTTTGCGCAAGAAGCTCGGTGCGGCGGTCATCAAAAACGTGCGTGGTGCGGGCTGGATGGTTTCGCGTCCATTATGAAAAAATCCTTGCAGCGGCAATTGTCCATTGGCCTGAGCATTGCCATTATCTGTACAGGCTTGCTGGCCGGTTTGGCCGCTTTCTTTTTATCCCTGAATGAAGCCCAGGAATATCAGGATGCTTCCTTGCAACAGATTGCTGCACTGGTCCCTCCTCAGCTCTGGCAGAATGCTTACCGCTATGATCAACGTCACGTGGATATTGATCCGGACGCGCGTATCGTCGTTGAACCGTTGTGTTTATCAAATTGTGGGAAAGTGGATACTCCCTTGCAGCTACCCCCGCAATTGTCACAGGGATTTCATACGGTTGCTGTCAAAGATCAGGATTGGCGGGTTTTTGTGCGGCGACTGGGACCAGATAAGGCACTGGCCGTGGCACAATCTACTGATCTGCGCAGTGATGCGGCTTTTGCCAGCGCGCGTTTGACCCTGTTGCCCTTGTTGGTTTTGATTCCGTTGTTGGTGATTTTTGCGCGGATTATTGTCCGCCGCAGTCTGGCTCCGATCCATGCTTTGGCCGAGGCCGTTGATCAGCAGAATGCCGACCGACCCACGCCGCTTTCTGTGGAAAAAGTACCCGAGGAGATTGTCCCGTTTGTACAATCCCTGAATCGCCTGCTGGAAAGGATTCGACTGTTGCTGGATAAGGAGCGTCGTTTTATTGCCGATGCCGCTCATGAATTACGCACACCTTTAACGGCCTTGTCGCTCCAGGTACAAAATCTGGAGCGGGCGGATTCCCTTGAGGAAAGTCGAAAACGTTTGCTGCCGCTACAAGATGGTTTGAAACGGACCCGTCATTTGTTGGATCAGTTGCTGGGTTTTGCCAGGCAGCAGAGTGTTGTTTCCACTATAGAACCGGTTGATCTGACCGCCGTAGCCCGTCAGGTTGTGGAAGATCTTTATCCGCTGGCGGAGCTGAAAAAAATAGATTTTGGCATGGATGCCGAACAACCTTTGCGCGTGCAGGGTAGTTCCGCTGCCTTTTACAGCCTATTACGCAACGCCGTGGATAATGCCCTGCGCTACAGCCCGGACCATTCCGAAGTGACCGTGCTGGTGCGCAGCGAAGGAAATGATGTACTGCTGGAAGTGATAGACAGTGGTCCAGGGATTCCGTCCGATGCGTTGGAGCGCGTATTTGATCCTTTTTACCGACTTCCCGGTTCAGCAGGAGACGGCAGTGGTTTGGGCCTGAGTATCGTGCGCAGTATCGCCGAACAAATGGGCGGGAAAATTATCCTGCAAGCAAGGACAGATCACGCCGGATTGCATTTCATCTACCGTCAAAAAGCCAGCTAAGTTTCGCCTAATTCCGTCATGACATACTGATTGACAGGTGGTTGATAGGCACCTCGATGACGCGTTCTCAACCTTCAGGGAGCATTGGATTTATGGCATTACGATTATGGTTCGCCTGCACGGCGAGCCTGTTGTTACTGCTGACGGGATGTGCGCATTATCAGGCATTGCCTTTGCCTGACCATCTGTCCTCGATGCAGACGGTGCATCGGGAAATGGCAGCGGCGTTGGGACGAATGCACCCCCATGTCCAGTCAATGGATTTGCAGGGACCATTTTCCGGGAAGGATATTGGAAGCATTGCGGTGTTGCTCAACCCACAGTTGCGAGCCATGCGGGCGAATCTGGGGGTCGCTCAGGCCCAGGTTTTCGCGGCCGGTTTGCTTCCCGATCCCCAATTGTCAGTGAGTGCGGACTTGCCCAGTAATGTTGCAGCCGGTTATTACAATGCCTATAGCATGGGTTTGAGTTGGAGCCTCGCCAGTCTGTTTACCCGCACTGCCAATCTGGATATTGCCCGCGCCCAGCAGAAATCCGTGCAATATCAGGTCGCCTGGCAGGAGTGGATGCAAGCCGGTAATACGCGCGTTCTTGCCCGTCAGCTTTATTATTTGCAGGCGCAGGAAGCGGTCGCGGCAGCAGCAGCCAGGACCACCGGGAGATTGTATCAAGCCGCCGTTGAAAATTTACGTCTGGGGGATACCACCATCACTACCGCTTCACTGCGGCAAATTGCCTGGCTGGATAGTCAGGATCGGGCTTTGGCCTTACGTCGACAAGTCACGGATACGCGCCAGAAGCTCAACCAATCCATTGGCCTTCCGCCTCAAATGCGGTTCCATATTCAGTCTCCGCAACTCTGGGCCAAGTTGCCCGATGCGGCGTCATTAGTGAAATTGGCCGACCAGCACCGCTTGGACCTGGTGGCCCTGCGGGCCGGTTATCAGGCGCAGGAAGCTCGGGTACGGCGGGCCATTCTGGGTCAATATCCGGGTTTCACCATCGGTTTCGGAAAGGCTGCGGATACTTCCAATATACAAAGCTACAGCCCGAGTTTGACCCTGGATATTCCCCTCTGGAACCGGAATCGTGGGGTCATTGCCGAAAGCGAGGCTACCCGTACTCAACTGCGGGCAGCCTATACCGCCCGTTTGTTTCAGGCCCGCGCCGACATTTACCGTCTGGTGACGGATCTTCACCGTTTGGCCCAGGAAATCCTGCCTCTGCAACAACAGGTTCCTGAACTGGAGAAAGCCGAAAACCACTTACGCAAGGCGGCTGCCGAACATGATGTGACCTTGCTGGATTATGAAACCATACGTAGCCAGTCCCTGGCGAAGCGCCTGCAATTACTGGCGCTGCAGGAATCCTATGCCGCCCAACAGGCCGCTCTGGAAATGGCAGTTGGCGTCCCTTATGCCGATTGGGAGAGTCAGAAATGAGAACAGGGTTTTCGGGCGGAAAATTCCTGGCATGGGGATGCTGCCTGTGCTTGCTGTTGGCGGGATCTGCCGGGGCAGAGGTTTCCGCTCTGGTAAAAGTCACGCCGGCGCGCATGATGTCCATGGCCGATCAGCTGCGGGTCTACGGTACCGTAGAGTTTGCACCGGAAGATGGCAGAACCATCGTGCTGCCGGCCGAATCCCTGGTCAATCAGGTGTTGGTGGCTGCCGGGCAGCGGGTCAAGCAAGGACAACCTTTGCTGCAGATTCAAGCTTCGGTCAGCGATCAACTGCAACGGAAACAGGCGGAAATTGCCCTGAAATTCGCCATTGCCGACCAGCAACGGGTGGCAAGCCTGCGCCAGCGTCAACTGGCGACCAATAGCCAACTGCAAGCGGCCGATCAATCTCTGGCCCGGGCGCGGGCAGCCTTGCAGGATATCCAGTTGCGGTTGCAACAACTGCAAAAAGGACAGGTGTCTGCGCCTATCAACGGGGTGGTGACCATCGTACATGTCCATCAGGGTGATCTTGTCCCTGCTGGTCAGCCTTTGCTCAGTTTGAGTACGGCTAATGCCCTGCGTGTATTGTTGGGGGTAGAGCCAGCAGATTTGTCGCGCATACAGGTCGGAGATTCCGTGCAACTGCTCCCGGTATATGGAGGGCGGGCAGTGTCCGGGAAAATCGGGCAGATTTATCGTCAGATTGATCCACAAACCCGACTGGCCCAGGTGGTGGTTCCTTTGCCTGCAAGTCCTGATTTAATGCCGGGGGCCATGCTGCAGGCGGAAATTATTTTGCATAGACAAAAGGCTGTGGTGGTTCCGGAGAGTACGGTGCTCCGGCAGGGTGACAAATCCTATTGTTTTGTAGATGCGGCAGGAAAGGCCCAAAAACGCTGGGTGAAAACGGGTTGGCAGCAGGATGGCTGGATTGCGGTCAACCAAGGGCTGAGCGCGGGCGATTCGGTGGTCAGTCTCGGCAATTATGAGCTGAAAAACGGAATGGCCTTGCGGATAGAAGGGAAATCCTGATGGGTGCCTGGTTACTGCAGCATCGGCGTTCCATGCTTTTCCTGTTGCTGGTGTTAGTTCTGGCGGGTCTGATGGCTGCCATGAAAATGCCGGTGGCCCTGTTTCCCAATGTGGTATTCCCACGGATCGAAGTCTTGGTAAATTCCGGAAATATGCCCATTCAGCAGACGGAAATTGCGGTCACCCGACCGTTGGAGCAGGCCTTGCGAGCGGTTCCCGGTGTCGAGCGTATTCGCTCTACCACGGCGCGTGGTGCCGCTGATGTATCCGTACAGTTCGCCTGGGGCAGCAATATGACCGAAGCTTTGTTGCAGGCAGAATCGGCAGTCAACAAGGTATTGCCCGCTTTGCCGCCAGATACCCGGTTTACGGCGCGACGCATGGATCCGACCGTGTTTCCGGTGCTGGGTCTGTCGCTGACCTCGGATCGTCTGGATGCAGTCGCCTTGCGGCGCTACGCCGAATATGACCTGCGGCCGCTGCTGCTGGCTATCCACGGCGTGGCGCAGGTTGAAGTGCAGGGCGGGGCGCGTGAGGAATATCAGGTGGTGGTGGATCCCATGCGTCTGCAGAGTTATGGGCTGCGTCTGACGGATGTGGAGCAGGCACTGAGTAACGGCAATGTCATTACCGCCGTGGGTCGATTGCAACGTTACTACCGCCTCTATCAGATTCTGAGTGAAAGTCCCCTGAAAAATGTGCAGGATATCCGTCATATCGTGCTGAAGACCGGTACCGCCGGGGTCGTGGACTTGGCCGATGTGGCCGAGGTCCGGGTAGGAACCGCACCCCAGTGGACCACCGTGACAGCCAATGGCAAAAACGCTGTGCTGGTCAATATCAAGCAGCAGATGGGTGCTAATACGGTGGCCATTGATCAGGCTATCCGGACCCTGCTGCGCAAGGATGCCAAGAGCATTCCGGCAGGGATAAACCTGAGTACCTGGTATGACCAGAGTCAGTTGATTACCGCTGCTGCATCCAGTGTGCGGGATGCCATTTTTATCGGCGCAGCTTTGGCGGCTTTGGTGCTGCTGGTGTTTTTACGAAATTTGCGGCTGACCTTCATTGTGGCCATCGTGCTGCCCAGTGTGCTCCTCGCCAGCGTGCTGATCCTTTATGTGTTGCACCAGAGCTTTAACATCATGACGCTGGGGGGCATGGCAGCAGCCGTGGGTCTGGTGGTAGATGATGCCGTGGTCATGCTGGAACACATCATGCGCCGCATTACTGATAACCCCAGTGAAGGTAAGCCGGTGTCCGTGCTGCATTCTGCCCTGGAAATGAGTAAACCGCTGGCGGGCTCTTCGGCAGCAACCATCATCATTTTTATACCGCTGGCCTTTTTATCCGGGGTGACCGGTGCTTTTTTTCAGGCATTGGCCATCTCCATTGCAGCGGCCCTATTGGTGTCCTTTCTGGTGGCTTATCTGGCGGTGCCCCTCCTCGCCGATCTGCTCCTGAGACCCCAGGATGCCGAGCAGGCCGAACATCAGGGCCGTTTTTTGGCCTGGTTCAGCCGTATTTATGGGCATTATCTGGAAAGACTGTTGCGGCGACCTTTGTTTTTATCTTTGATTGTGCTGGTCTTTCTGCTTTTGGGGGGATGGTCTTACACCCAGGTGGGCAGTGGTTTCATGCCCGCGATGGACGAGGGAGGCTTCGTGCTGGATTATACTGCGGCCCCCAGCACTTCTTTGGCGGAAACAGATCGGCTGCTGGATCAGGTACAGCAGATTCTCGCCCAAAATCGGGATGTGGCCAGTTATTCACGGCGCACGGGTCTACAGTTGGGCGGAGGCATCACAGAAGCCAACACCGGAGACTTTTTCATCCGTCTCAAGAGGCAGCGACAGCATTCCATATGGCAGGTGATGCAGGCCGTTCGTGCGCAGATTCATAATCAGGTTCCGGGGTTGCGGGTGCAAACGGGGCAACTGATGGAAGATCTTATCGGAGATTTAACCGCCGTCCCTCAGCCTATTGAAATCAAGCTCTTCGGTGCGGATCCCCAAACGCTGCAAAAAATGGCCCGGCAAGTGGCTGGACAAATCCGGCAGGTGCCGGGCGTTGTAGAGGTTTTTGACGGGATTACCATTGCCGGTGACGCCGTTGATATGCATGTGGATCCGGTGAAGGCCGCCCTGGCGGGAATGACTCCGGGTCAGGTCAGCAGCCAGTTGCAAACCTTGATGGAAGGACGCGTAGTCAGTCGAATACCTCAAGGCCAGGAAATGATCGGGATCCGCGTCCGTGCGCCCCATGCACTCTGGAGTGAAATCCATCGCCTGCGACAGCTCCCCATAATTGCCCCCGATGGGCATTATCTGACCCTGGGGCAGGTGGCTGAAATTCGAATGCAATCCGGGCAGGCGGAACTAAACGCCGAAAACCTTAAACCCATGGTGGCAGTGACGGCCCGTATCGAGGGGCGGGCGATGAGTACGGTGATGGGCGAGGTGAAGATCCGCCTGGCCCACCTGCAATTGCCCCAGGGTGTCTATTTGCAGTACGGGGGGTTGTACCGCGAACAACAACAATCCATGCGCGAGCTGGCGTTGGTGCTGCTGGCGGCTATTCTGCTGGTGACGGTGCTGCTCCTGTTCCTCTATGAGCGTTTTACCGTGGTCCTGAGTATTCTCGCGACAGCGCTCCTGGCACTGGGTAGCGTGTTTATCGGCCTGTGGCTGACCGGCACCGAGCGCAATATTACCGCCATGATCGGGATGACCATGATTGTTGGTATTGTCACGGAAACGGCAATTTTCTTTTTTGCGGAAGCGCAGTCTGCGGAGTCCCACGAACTGGTTCGGGCTGGTAAGGCGCGGCTACGGCCGGTGCTGATGACGGCCATTATCGCCATTTTGGCCCTCATGCCGCTGGCCTTGGGGATGGGCGCCGGGGCACAAATGCAGGCACCTTTGGCCATCGCCATTATTTCAGGATTGCTGGCTGAAATTCCCCTGGTACTGCTGGTGATGCCTGGAATTTACGCGTGGCTGGAAAGGCTCTCTAAAAAGGGATCAGTGCGCGTCGTGCACTGATCCGGATATTGGCCTCTCAGGATTTGCGGAGCGGGCAGGTCCTGATGCCGAAGAGCGAGTAGGCTGGACACCAACCGACCAAACCGGTGATTAAGGGTACGAGCCCCAACCATCCCCAGGGGGTTTTCGGTCCGACAAAAACCAGTGCAATGACAATAATTCCGACAATGATCCGAATTAATCGGTCGGCCATTCCTTCGTTAAACAGGGTAGAGACAGACATTTTGGATTCCTTGTTAAGTCAGCAGAGATTTTCATCGTAGGCAACTCGCAGGGAGATGTCTGTGACTTTCTCACCGAGGCGAAACAAATTCCGAGTTTGCTAATTGTTGCAATCCCTGCATCTGGATAATTTCAATTTGACCTGACCCGCGCCGGATCTATCCCCGCAATGCAAATTCTTTGAGGGCACGGCTGATGACTTCCCGGGCCGACCCCAGCTCGGTAGCCAATGTCTGATGGGTAATCTGGATAAGCTGGGCATGCTTTCCCAGGTCCAGAAGTTTTCTGGCGAGGCGAATATCCAGACGGGTAAAGACGACTTCTTCGACCAGAGTAAGCAAGTCGGTCAAGCGATTTCCGTAGGCATTGAATACGAACTCCCGAAAAAGGCTGGATTGGCCAATGAGTTGATCAAAAAACGATTTTGGCAGGCTGATCGCCTTCACGGCTGTTTCGGTAATACCCATGGCGGGATAGGGGCGATGACTGAACAGGCAAGCGGTAGTGAGAATGCAGGATTCTCCGGGGCCAATGCGGTACAAGACGATTTCGCGCCCGCCTGCAGAAATCTGTTGCACCCGGATCTGGCCTTCCAGCACTAACAAATATTGGTTGCAGGGAGTACCGGCGTGAAAAATGATTTGATCCGACCCCCATTGCACTGGACGCGCCTTGTTGAACAACGTTTTTTCATGGGTTGGCACGGTGGAAAGTGCAGGAAAATAGCTGATCCAGTCGTTCAGGAGAATGCCCGTCCGTGTGAAAGAGAGTCATGATGCTACTACAGTAGATATTCTCTTTGAAACGTTTCGGGTGGCCCCTTTATAGCCCCCTGAAAAAGCCTTTGTTGGCGAGGCTTAGTGTTTATGTAAATGATGCATGTCCGGCACGTGCGGGTGGCTGTGGGTGAGGGGCTCATGATGATGCGGATGCTCATGACGGGTTCCTGGAGCAACCGGGAAGGCGTGGGTGTGTTGGTGATGGGCATCGTGGGTATGCATGTGGGCATGATCCATAGCTTCATGGGAATGGACATGATCGTGGCGTTCATCCAGATGCATCCAGATCCCCCAGGCCATCAGTGCTGCCGCGATCAGTAGGAGCGGTGTGATCGGAGTGCCCAGGATGATGACGCTGAGAATGGCCCCAAAGAAGGGAGCGCTTGAAAAATAGGCCCCCGTGCGGGCGCTGCCCAGATGGCGTAAGCCAAGCACAAACAGGGCGAGGCTGACCCCGTAAGCAAAAAATCCCAGAATCATGGCAGCAATGGCATCCGGTAGAGCCGGTATTGTGCTGCCCAGCCATAAGGCGAGTAGCAGATTGACGCTACCCGCAACCCAACCTTTGTTGGCGGCAATCCAGCTGGAATCCGTCAGGGAGATTTTCCGGGTCAGATTATTGTCTACGCCCCAGGCAAAGCAGGCGGCAATGATGGCCGCTGCTGGCCACAACTGTTGGATATGAAATTGCAGTGTTCCGGCACCGGGCCAGCTGAGCAGCACCATGCCGAGCACAATGGCGAACATGCCCCAGGCAATCCGACGATCAAAGTTTTCCTTGAACACCCACCAGGCCAGCAGCGTGGTGAATACGGATTCGGCATTGAGCAGTAAGGAGGCATTGGATGCTGCCGCACCCCGCAGTCCGAACATGAACAGCACTGGTGCGATGATACCTCCTGCCAGTACGGAGGCTCCAAACCAGAAGGTGTCTGCACGCGATAAATGGACGCGCGGACTGCGGCGCAGCAGCCGATACACGCTGAGCCCCAGGCCGGAACCCAGATAAAGCAGGGCCGCGAGCATCCAGGGGCTGACCGACGCCAGGAGAATTTTGGCCAGAGGGGTGCTGGCACCAAAAAGCAGGGCGGAGAAAATTGCTGCCGGGATTCCGGGGCGAATCAGCTTCTGGATAATATTCATGGAATTATCTGCAAAGTCATGGCGTAACCCGAGAAGGAATCAGGAATCATAAAGAGCATCGTTAGTGCAGGCAAGATGGATGATTGCCGTGATTAATGGCGGGTTGGAGTGAAGTGTGATCCGGTGGAAGCCGGCCAGGAGATCAGGAACTGCCTGCTTCGCCCACCGTAATGATCATTTCGGCAATTTCTCCCAGTTTTTTTCCTTTGTCCATGGCGAGCCGCCGCATGCGCCGGTAGGCTTCGGCTTCGTCAATTTGCAAGTCGCGCATGAGGATGCCCTTGGCTTTTTCAATTTGCTTGCGCTCGGAGAGGGCATTTTGGGTGTCTTTGAGTTCTTTGCGCAATTGCCGATATTCGGCATAGCGGAGCGCTGCTACCTTGAGAATGGGGGCAATATCCTGGGCGGAAATGCCGTGGGCAACATAGGCGGCTACCCCGGCTCGAATAGCCCGACGCATGGTGTCTTCATCTTCAGGGGCGCCCAGCACCACGACTGGTAGTTCCAGGGTTTCGCTGAGGAAGACGATGTGTTCGAGCACGTCCCGTTCAGGACTGCCCGCTTCAGCGATGATGACATCGGGTTGCAGCTTTTCCAGACGTTGCCAGGAAAGATCTGACCAGCCAAAAATATCCACAACAATCTGCCCTTCGCTGGCGAGGGCTTCGCGGAGGATTTCTGCACGCTCCACATTATTGTCGATTAGGACGATGCGATGCATGGGCTCATTGTAGCGCTTGCAGAGCGGCCTGGATGACGATTTCCGATTCGCCGATGGGTCCTTCTACCTGGATGAAGCAATCAGGTAAGGTTACTTGCACCTGCTCAAGGAGTGCAGGCAGATCCTCCTGTAAATGACGACCGCTGCTCCAAAATAATGGAGATATGCGAAAGTGGCGATAACCCGATGCATAGGCTGAGTGCAGGGCCTGATCCAGAGATGGCTCCCACATTTCCAAATAGCACAACACGATCTGCCGTTCTGGTTGGGCGATCTGTAATTTTTCGGCGATTCGCTCAAAAGGTTTTCGCCACTGGGGGTTGCGGGAACCATGTGCCAGCAGAAATTGCACTTCGGTCATGCGCTTTTCCTTATGGTTGTTGCAGGCGTTGTGTAGGTAAAACGGCTTCGCCGGGAAACCACGCACAAATATCGGCCAATTCCACGACGGAACCAATAATGAGAATCGCCGGGCTGCCTAGTTCTGCTGCCCGAATGGCTGTACTGAATTGCTGCAAGGGCGCCTGTACCTGTTTTTGCGTGATGGTCGCCCATTGTACGGCAAGACAGGGGGTTTCAGCAGCCAGACCGCCCGCCATCAGACCCTGACAAATATCGGATATGCGTTCGATGCCCATGTAAATGACCAGAGTGTCTGCCGCCTTGGCATAGCGTGACCAGTCTTGAGGGTGGCTACCTCTGGCTTCGTGCCCCGTCAGGAAAATGACCGACTGACTGCGATGACGATGGGTGAGCGGTACGCCGGCATAAGCCGCTGCCGCCATTCCGCTGCTGATGCCGGGGATGATTTCGTAATCGATATGGGCGGCACGCAGGGCCAGACATTCTTCGCCTCCGCGCCCAAAGAGAAATGGATCTCCTCCTTTCAGACGGACCACCTGCAAACCTTGTTGGGCCGAACGGATCAGGTGTTCATGAATGCGTATTTGCGGGGTGGAGTCCTGCCCGCCGCGTTTGCCCACTTCCACTTTTTTACACCCAGCCGCTGCCATATCGAGTAAACCGGGATTGGCGAGGGCATCATAAAAAATGATATCAGCAGCCGCAATGCGCCGTGCGGCTTTGAGGGTGAGGAGTTCCGGGTCGCCGGGACCGGCACCGACAATGGCAACAGGAAATGAGGTTGTGCAGGTTTGCATGGGAAGACTCCAGTTCAGGCGGCGTAACGGGAAAAGTGATGGGCAAGATGATGACGTGCGCTGTCCATGTCCGCGCAGCGCCCACTCAGGCAAAGCAGGCACAAGGCTTGATCGACCAGAGGCGAAGGCAGCGGCAATCGTCCATTCAGTACGGCTTCCATATAGCGACAGGTCGCTGAAATGCCTGGATTTTCAGGCAGTGCAGGCATTTGCTGCAAGGGCTGCGTGTCTTTTTCCATCCAGAGAACCGATTCACCCTGCTGACAAACGTGCAAATCCGGACGGCGTTTGGGATTGGCAAAACATTCTCCTTCGCTTCCTCGCAAAATGAGTGCCGTACTTTGTTCCCGCTGGAAATATTCCTGCAGGCGCAGCAAATAGGGCGGATGGGTGACGCCGGCACAATGTACGGCGGGGTTCTGGAAAGGATTAAAAAGCTTGACGATAGTATGTACGCTGGAGCGCACCCCGAGCTGTTGTCGCAAGGCCAGCATTTTGCCCAGACCGGGATGAAAGGCATCCACCGGCAGGTAACTGAGACCCTGAAGATGCAGAAGGGTGTTCGCCTGGTGACTGTTTTCCGCGCTGGCCAGCCCAAATTCACGGAGAATGTCGGCACTGTGTAGCCGCCCGGATGGATCATGATCGGCCCAGAGGAGATCATGGGCGTCGTGCTGCGCAGCGAATCCGTGCATCAGCACCGGCACGCCACAACGCGTAAGGGTCATAGCCAGCAGCGGCAAGAGATTGGCTCCACGCCGGGTACCGTTGTAACTGGGGAAAATGATCGGCCGGCAGCTGTGCTGGAAAGCGAGGGGTTCGATATTTTCTTCCAGAGCATGGGCAAAAGCGCGTAATTCCTCGACGCTTTCGCCCTTGATGCGGTAGGCCGTCCATAGGGCACCCATGGCCAGTTCCGGTAAATCGCCGTGCAGCCAGTCCGTAAACAGTTTTTTGGCTTCTGCATAGTCCAGGTCTTCTGCATGTTCACGTCCTCGGGCGACGCGGCCGATGAGGCTGGTCATATTCATCTTCGCAGTCATGATGCCTCCTGATGGATCAGGCGAATCATCGTCATGATTTCCGGTTTACAGGAACCACATTCACCTCCGGCACCGCAATCCTGGACGATTTGGCTCAAGGAGATGTTGCCCGCCGCAATACTTTGTCGCAGTTGTTCTTCATTGACGCCCGTGCAGGCACAAATGCCCCGTGAGCGCGTCCACGCAGCCATATCAGCAGGCACTTTGGGCGCAAAAAGGGCATGACGGTAAGCATCGACATCGGTGCCACTCAGCATCAGTTCACGGAGCCAGTCGCGGGTTCCGTCTTCACCAAACAGGCGCACAGCCAGCAGTTGCTTGCCCTGCATACACAGGCGTTTGCGTACATGGCGACGGGCATCATCATAATCCAGCACTTCCAGACCATCCATGCCGAGCGCCTGGTCCCAGGCATGAATATCCCGTATGGCCGGAGCTTTTTCTCCGGCTAGACGCAAAATGAAACCTTCGCGTTGGTCCTGACGTATACGGCTGAGGCTGGCATAGGGAAAAGTTCGGGCAATACGTTGTGCGGCCTGGAAGTGCGCTTCATCACTGTGCAGGCGCAGGATTGTGCCCTGCCAGGGGAAAATAGCCGGTTCTATGCGAACCGCAGTGTGTTTGAACTCGGGCTCTCCGGAAACGGGATCAATGGCGGGCAATGTGAGCTGGTTGCAGAGGGCAGCAGGCGCAAAGCGCCGACCAAAATGCATGGGAGCAAAAACCAGTCCTGGCTGCAGATTGTGTTGAATGCGCACCCGGAGCACATTATGACCACGCCGACTGATAACCCGGGCCAGATCCTCGTTTTGGAGTTTCAGCCGTTGCGCATCTTCCGGATATATTTCCAGAAAAGCTTCCTCGTCGCTGGCAAACAGTGCAGCGACTTTGCCGGTACGACTCATGGAATGCCATTGATCGCGCAAGCGGCCCGTGGTGAGCCGGAGAGGATAACGGGCATCAATTTCTTCGGCAACCCCCTGAAATTCTGGAGCATGGAATCGGGCGCGACCGCTGGGAGTAGAAAAAACACCATCACTGTAAAGACGTTTTTTCCCGCTCTTGGCTCCAGAAGGGAATGGCCATTGCTGCGGCCCCTGGCTATCCAGAAGCGCAAAGTCCAGACCGCTGATGTCCAGATCCCGTCCTTGGGTACAGCGCTGATATTCGCGGAAAATACTGGCAGAGTCCGGAAAATCGAACAGACGCTGTGCCCGGTCATGCCAACTGCTATCCCGATGATCGGGGAGGGGATGCTGGAGTTGATCCAACGCTTCTCCCAGGGCAAAAGCAAAATCCCGATAAATCATCCAGTCGGGACGCGCTTCTCCAGGAGCGGGTACGGCTTTTCGCAGATGACTGATGCGCCGTTCGGAATTGGTGACCAGTGCTTCCCGTTCTCCCCAGCTGGCTGCGGGCAGGAGCAGATCACAGTAGTCGGCGGTTTCGGTGCCGAGGTAGCTATCCTGCAAAACAACCAGCCGGGCCCGGTTAAGCGCTCTTTGAACCTGCTGTTGATCGGGCATGGATAATACCGGATTGGTACAGCTGATCCAGATACTTTCAATTTCGCCCCGATCCACCGCCTGAAACAGGGGAACAGCCGTATATCCGGGTTGGGGGTGAAGGTTGGAAACTCCCCAGAGGGCGGTCATTTCGGAACGGTGCTCGGGATTGGCCACTTCCCGATGACCGGGAAGCA
Source organism: Acidithiobacillus concretivorus (assembly GCF_018853445.1). GTDB lineage: Bacteria > Pseudomonadota > Gammaproteobacteria > Acidithiobacillales > Acidithiobacillaceae > Acidithiobacillus > Acidithiobacillus concretivorus. The sequence continues at coordinate 13,652 of NZ_JABELD010000037.1, read as the reverse complement.
GTGCGGGCATGCCCCCGGTTTCCCGGCCACCCATGGCGTTGGGCTGGCCGGTGAGGCTGAAGGGGCCAGCCCCGGGACGACCAATTTGCCCGGTCGCCAGATGCAAATTGATGAGGCTGCTATTTTTGTCGGTGCCGTGACTGGACTGGTTGAGCCCCTGACACCAAAGGGAAAGGACGCTGGGTGCTGCTCCAAAAGCCTGGGCAGCAGCGCGGAGCTCCGCTTCGGAAATCTGGCAGATTTCGGCGGCCCGCTGCGGGGTATAATTCTGAACCCGTGCCTTGAGCTCATCCCAGCCTTCGGTATGGGCTGCGATATATTCCCGGTCAATGTGATTATCCCAGATCAGGATATGGAGCATGCCATGGAACAGCGCGACATCCGTACCGGGTTTCAGGGGTAAAAAAATGTCAGCGATGGATGCCGTGGGGGTGCGACGTGGATCCGCGACGATAATTTTGAGTTCCGGGCGACGCAGTTTGGCGGCTTCAATCCGCCGAAACAGAATGGGGTGGGCATAGGCCACATTAGCACCGACAATAAACAGGCAATCTGTTTCTTCCAGATCTTCATAGGCACAAGGGACGGAATCCATCCCCAGGCTGAGTTTGTAACCGGTGACAGCGGAAGCCATACACAGCCGGGAATTGGTATCAATATGATTGGTGCCAATAAAGCCTTTGGCCAGTTTGTTGGCCACATAATAGTCTTCTGTGGGGAGTTGCCCGGAAACATAGAGGGCTACGGCCTGGGGTCCCTGCCGGTGGATGATTTCTGCCCAGCTGTCCGCCATTTGTGTGAGTGCCTCATTCCAGGTAAGCGCTGTCCAGTCGCTACTGGTGCGGTCACGCCGAAGCGGTTCGCTGGCCCGATCACTGCCATGACAACTGAGATGCAGAGTGCTGCCTTTACTGCAAAGCTGACCATAATTGGCTGGATGATCGGGATCGCCGCGTACCCCGGTAATCTGCTGGCCATTATGTTCGATGATGACGCCGCAGCCGGTTCCACAGTAAGGGCAAACAGATTTGCTTTCCAGGCGCTGCAAGGGGACGGATTGTTGGGTGCGAAGCAGGCTCATGGCGTGATTTCCTGCAAGCCCAGCCATATCTGCTCGCCCTCCATACGGATGGGAAATCTTTTGACGCAGCCGGAGTCCGGTGCCACAGCTTCGCCTTTTTCCAGATCAATTTGCCAGTTGTGTAAGGGGCAAAAAACGAGTTTGCCGGAAACAAACCCCTCGGACAGAGGCCCGCCGCGATGAGGACATTGGTTGCTGACTGCGAATACTTCATCATTTTCATTGCGCAGAACCGCTATTTCTCCCAACGGAGTTTCTACATAACGACCACCCCGAGCAGGAATTTCTTCAAGAGTACCTAATGCCATCCATTCCATATTGTTCTCCTCAGGCCGGGATACGGCGCATGGGCGCTGCGTGAATATCCAGTCGGCCCGATACAGCTTCCTTCCAGGGATCTTTTTCCTGAGCCAGGGCAAAATCCATGCGTTCTGCCAGGGTTTTTCGGGTGTGGGCTTCGTCGACTATCGTGGCCCTGATCTTTTCCAGTCCGATCCGTTCTACCCAGGGCGCGGTGCGCTCCAGATATTGGGCATCTTCCCGATACATCTGCAAAAATGTCTTGGTCATTTCCAGAACTTCCGCGTGGGTTTTTACCTTGCAGAGTAGATCAGCAGCGCGCACTTTCATGCCGCCATTTCCTCCCACATAGATTTCCCAGCCCGAATCCACGCCGATGATTCCCACGTCCTTGATGGTGCTCTCGGCGCAGTTACGTGGACAGCCCGATGCGGCGAGTTTGACCTTGTGGGGTGCCCACATGCGTTCGAGATTTTTTTCCAGCTCAATGGCAAGACGGGTACTGTCCTGCACACCAAAACGGCAAAATTCGCTACCCACACAGGATTTGACCGTACGTAAAGCTTTTCCGTAAGCATGACCCGAGGGCATATCCAGCTCCGCCCAGATTTTGGGCAGATCCTCTTTTTTTACCCCAAGCAGATCCAGACGCTGGCCGCCGGTAAATTTCACCATGGGGACATGATGGCGCTCGGCTACTTCCGCAATACGTTTCAATTCTGCAGGACTGGTGACGCCTCCATAAATGCGGGGAATGACCGAATAGGTGCCGTCTTTCTGAATGTTGGCATGGGCCCGTTCATTGATGAAGCGGGATTGCGGATCGTCCAGACCTTCCATGGGCCAGGCGGTCCGCACATAGTAATTGACGGCTGGACGGCAGGTTGGGCAACCGGCGGGATGGCGCCATTCCAGATAGGTAAAGACCTGGTGAACCGAGAGGAGCTTTTCCTTGACGATAGCGTCGCGCAGTTCCTGATGACTGAGCTCAGTACAGCCACACAGGGCTTTTTTCTTCGGGGTGCTTTCATAAAACCCGCCGAGGGTGCTGGACAATAACTGCTCCACCAATCCGGTACAGGAACCGCAGGAAGCGCTGGCCTTGGTGCATTTGCGTACATCGTCCAGAGTAAACAATCCCTGTTCGCGGATGGCCTTGACAATGCTGCCTTTGGCCACGCCATTGCAGCCACAAATTTCGGCGTTGTCTGGCAGGCGCGCCGCCTGATTTTCTCCGGAATGACCGGCATCTCCCAGATGGGTTTCACCAAAGACGATATTATCCCGAAAGGCCGATACGTCAGTGCCGTCACGCATGAGTTGAAACAGCCACGGACCGATGCTGGTATCGCCGTAAAGTAGGCCACCCACCACCTTGTTTTTCTGAAGAATGACCTTCTTGTAGACGCCCTGGCTGCCGTCCAGCAGGGTAACTTCTTCGCAATCTTCTCCGCCCATGAAATTCCCTGCGGAAAACAGTTCGATGCCGGTAACCTTGAGCTTGGTGCTGGTGACGGAACCCTGATAGCGCATCCGTCCATATTCCGCCAGGTGATTGGCCGCTACTTTGGCCTGTTCAAACAGAGGGGCTACCAGACCATAGGTCTGACCGCGATGCTGGACACACTCTCCGACGGCATAAATGCGTGGATCGTAGGTTTGCAGGGTGTCATTGACCAGAATGCCGGTTTCACATTGCAAGCCTGCAGCCTGAGCCAGTTCGATGCGCGGTTTGATACCAATGGTCATAACCAGCACATCGGCCGGAATCTCCGTGCCATCGCTGAAACGTAGTCCGGTGACATGCGCCGATCCCAGAATTTCTGCGGTTTCCTTACCCAGCAAAAACCGGACACCCCGGGCTTCCATGGCTTTTTGCAAAAGAACACCACCCCGTTGATCCAGTTGCTTGTCCAAAGGCCAGGCCCGACGATGAATGACTGTGACCTCCATTCCCCTGGACCGCAGACCATGGGCCACTTCCAGCCCCAACAAGCCGCCACCGATGACCACAGCCTGGCCGCCGAGCGCACTGCTTTTGGTCAGTGCTTCCACATCCGCCATATCCCGATAACTCAGAACGCCCGGCAAATGATTGCCTGGTACGGGCGCCATAGCAGCGGCTGCGCCGGTTGCCAGCAGCAAGCGATCATAGGGGGTCGCTTTGCCGTCGGCGCTAATAACCTGGCGTTTGACCCGATCAATGCGTGTCACTGGGTTACCGGTAAATAACTGGATTCCATGCTCGGCATACCAGTCCAGAGGATTAAGAATGGTTTCTTCCAGAGCCATTTCTCCGGCCAGCACCGGAGTCAGAAGTATCCGGTTGTAGTTGGGATGGGGTTCAGCACCGAACACGCTGATCTCGTAAAGATCTGGTGCCATTTTCAAAAGTTCTTCGACCGCACGGATGCCTGCCATGCCATTGCCGACAACTACCAGACGGGGTTTTGGTGTAACTGTAGTGTGCATTGCTGGGCTCCCAAAATAGAAAAAAGGCGTCAGTCAGCAGAATTGCTGACGACGCCTTTGCCGTTTTGCATACAGGCGATCCTCGCGAACCGCTTCAAAACATACTAAGCAATAGATGTGCCTGAGGCTGATTGCAATAAAAACATAAAGTTAAATTTTATGCCCCGATCGAATTGTCAGAAATCAGTGCAAGGCCTGGTGCAACCGCACCAAATTGGTGCAACTAAATCCATTGCCTGATTAGAATTTTGCATCGACAAACACCCAGGCTCCTTCGGTGTCGACCCCATAGCTGCTCCGCCGGTAATCCGCATATTGCACCCCGGCACTCCAATGTCTCGAGAAACCATGGGTTATGGATAAATCCAGCTCATTACCATAATGGGCAGCACCATGATCAGCGTGAAAATCGTAATAGGTAGCCATTAGTTGGGTTTTCATGATTTTTCCCGTGGCCGTAAAGTAAAGGCTACGCAGCCCCTTTGGGGGGGTGGTAAGAAACACCTCTGCCCAACCATTGAAGGCATGCTTAGTGGCCAATGGAGTCTGAAAGCCGTAGATTCCCTGAGGGTTGGCCCCCATCACCATGTAATTGGCATGGAGCGCAACGGATGGCAGCGCCAGTCCAGCACTCAGGTGATAGTAGGCGGCATTGATAGCCGCACTGCCGCCGTCATAAGGTAGCTGGCGGGCATAACTCAGATCGTAGGGTAGTTTTATTGCATGGGTGAGGGGGATAACTCCCCCGACACGCAGCCCCAGCGTTTGGCTGTTGCAGACTTGGGCGTTTCCCGACAAAAAACAGGCGGCGGCACCGGGTATGGCACTATGTGCCTGGTTGCCATACCAATAGCCAAACGCCTGAGCATGCATTAACGAAGACGGTGACCAGCTGATTTCGCTGAGTATGGTTTGTGAGGGTACATTTTCATTCAGTATGTTTTTGATGCGCCATATATAGGCCCCATAAATGGTTAAACCCTTCAGCGGTTTTCCGGAGATGGATACGGAATCAAAAGTCTGCGGGGTCTGTCGGAAACCGACAGCGCCAACAAAACGTTCATCATCCAGATTGATTTCCTGCCGGCCTGCACGCAGTTTCCATCTGGGAATGCCGGCATATTGCAGATAGGCTTGATTGACGTTGCTTTCATCCGGATCGGGAATAACAGAATAAGCTGTTTTGTCATTACGTAAGCTGTTGTAATGGTTGATGATGCCCGCTACGTTGATGAATTGCAGATCAGCGCTGAAACCGGCAATGGGTTTGCTGCTGAGCCCCAGCAGCGTCTGTACGGTAAAGGCATTTGCATCTTTTTTCCCGTCTTGCGACATGAATTCATAACGAGGACGAAAATCCAGATGAACCTGTCCTTGGGTGATGGCATCGCTCAGGGTGTCTGCATTGGCCCAACTTCCCGCCAAAGTGACCAGTAGAGCGTTCGTAACGGCGAGATGCGTAGCAGTTTTTTTCAGAGAAGGCATGATCTGGTCTCCAGAATAAATTTAGCCATGAAATCATGGGCAAAGAGCGCAGAGTCCCCGATGCGTCAATAAACGCATCTGGAAGAACCGCAAGTTGTGATGGGGGACTTTAGTGAAAACTCAGTCAGTAACGGCACCAGCTTTGGATAAAGTGGAGGTTGTTTTCTCCATGGCTACAGCCATCGTTCCATGATGCGACCAGCTTAACCACTGCTGGCGCAGGACGAATACCATCCCCAGTGCAATGCTGGTCAGTACGGCGAAGAAGGCAAAGCCTAGGTGATAGGTGCCGGTTTCCTGCTTGGTGATGCCCAGAATAACGGGCAGATAAAAGCCTCCCACGCCACCCGCAGCACCAATAATACCGGTCATGATGCCGGTTTTTTCAGGCCAGCGCAGAGGAACCAGTTGAAACGTGGCACCGTTTCCCAGGCCGAAGCAGGCATACAAAATCAGTAAAAAGCCAATGGCCAGATCGAGAGGAGGTGTCCAGGTTGCAAACACAATATCCATCAGCGCGATACCGCCTAAAAACCAGCGTAATGCGGCGGCACCCGAGATCCGGTCAGCAATTATGCCGCCCAAGGGGCGCAACATGGCTCCGGTAAAAGCAAACAGTGCCATCAGCATGCCAGCATCCATTTTAGGCAAATGGTAAAGAGCGACCAAAAGCAGACTGACATAGGCAGACATACCGACAAATCCACCAAAGGTAATGGCGTATATCAGAATAATCACCCAGGTATCGCGTTCGCGGAGGGTAAGACGGTAGCGTTGCGGGAGAAAAATACCTGCCAGCAGTACGCCATATACGGGTAGCATCAGGAGGGCGGATTTGCCCTGCAGCCCCAACCAGCCCATGGGTGTTGCTACAGCCAGAACTGCCAAACCTGCCAGAGTTACCACAAAGCCCAGTAATGCGGGCCGTACCCGACCGCTTTTGGGGGCGCTATCCTTACCCCAGAAAAACAGGCTCACACCAGCCAGAGCCAGCAAGGGCAGTGCGGCAGCGGTCGCGTGCGCCCAGCCAAAATGCGCGGCCAGGGGCGGAAAGAGAAAACCATCCAGTACCGCCCCAATGTTTCCAGCCGCCGCTATACCCAATACGGTTCCCTGCACTTTGGCAGGATAATTACTCCCGGCCATGGGCAAGGCAACCGCAAAACTGGCTCCGCCGACACCCAGTAGTACACCGAGCACGATGAGCAGTGAGTAGCTGGGTACATCAGGATAGAGCAGCAGGAAAAGCGGCGGAATAGCGGATAGTGCGACACCACCCATCGCCAGCCAGCGGCCATTCATACTTTGATAAAGGTTACCCATGCCCACTCGTAAAATTGCCGCAGAGAGAATGGGTATCGCGACTAAAAAGCCTTGTTCCGCATCGGTCAGATGCAAGGAGTGAATCATGTAGGGGGCCAGCGGGCCATATAACAACCAGACGGTAAACCCCGTGTCGAAATAGAGAAAGCTGGCGACCAAAGCGCGCCAGTTTCCGCTACGGAGCATGGTTAAAAGTTCTTTCATGGAGCACCCCTCGAACGCAGATAAAACCCAAAGAAAAAGGCGCTCCCGGCCCGTATGAGCCAGGAACGCCTTCGTCCCAAAACGCTGTTCATCGGTGAACAGTGCTGATCAGGCTAGAGCATTATCCATGCCATGATTGCGAAGTTACTCTGAATTGTTGTTTTTAGGCAGTGGACGGGATTTTTGTGGGCATTCTGGGGGTGTTGAATGTACAAAGCTGGTGCATATTCCCCGAGACGGGGCCCAATGATGGTGCATCGCCGCTCAGCGGGTGACGGTGCTTCCATCAAAAATCAGGTTGGCGCCCATGGTAATTGGATGAGCATCATCGCTCTGAACCTGCCAGGATTGGGGCTTGTTACCCCAGTCAATAAAATCCATTTTCGGAGCAGAAAGATGCAACGTTTTTGCGGCTTGCCGATAAATGTCACAGCGATAAATCTGGGGAATCAATGTCTCAATATCCACATCTTGAGGCCATTGTCTGGCTGCCTGCATTTGGCGAGCCAGCCACAGCGCGTGGGAATGCCACGGAAAATTGGCTGAGTATCGCGCAAATACATGAAAATCTTCCTGTTGAGCCAGGCCTGGTACATTACCTGTTAAAGCCATAGCTACTACCTCTCGGGAAACGCCAATGGCGTTGGCAACCCAGGGCGCGGCTTCCAGGCGGTGTTGAGGATTATCCAGCCATTGACTGGCTGTCAGGATGGCCCGAATCATCGCCAGGTGTAGGTCAGGCTCGCGCTGTGACCAGTCATTCCGTACGGCTAATACCTTTTCCATCAGGTTGTTCCAGAGAGCGTAACTACTGACAATTGGAATACCGACGTTTTCTGCAGCCGCCAGACTACCCCAGGGCTCTCCTACGCAATAACCATCTATTTCTCCTGCACGCAACGCGGCAACCATATGGCGGGGTGGAACCACGGTGATTTGAATATCCTGATCCGGATCAATACGAGCTGCACGTAGCCAGTGTCGCAGTTGATAATGATGGTTGGATACTGGAGATACGACAGCAAAACGCAATTTTTTGGCAGGTTCTATCTCAATAATGCGGCGCAATGCCTGGGCGGTGGCGATGGCAGGCTCCGCTCCTGTAAATCCGGTATCGCGGAGCCGTTGGTGCAAAGCATGGCTGACCGTAATGGCATTTCCGTTCAGGGAAAGTGTCAGCGCAGTGCTCACCGGTATCTTCGGGGAAGCAATCCCCAGCGTTGCGGCCATGGGTAATGGCGCCAGGGCATGGGCAGCCACCAGATCCCCAAAGAGCAGGTGATCGCGCAAGCTGGCCCAGGAAGGCTCCTTTTGCAGGGTGACAGCGAGCCCCTCAGCCGCAAAAAAACCCAACTCACGCGCCACAATCAAGGGTGCGCTATCCGTTAGTGCAACAAAACCAATGTTGAGATTTTCACCACTCATTTTTCCTCCCACTACCCGACGCCATTACAAAAAAACCTCGCGCTCCGTCGTGGCTGCGCGAGGACTTCATTGTCCAGACTGCAATTTCATAAAGCAATTCATGGGCCAACTTTTGGCCCAGTGAGGGTGGATCATGCTTGCAAGCGTGTTTCTGTGCTTGCGGTACTGTCGGGCGATGACTATCCTGCCTCTTTCTCCAATGAGAGCCTATTTTGATGGAAGCCATCGCAGATAATGTCTCCTCACTCCTGCGCGAAACGTCGCTTTTTTCGGCTTGGCCCGAAGCATTGCTGGATTCCTTGCTGAAGCAAAGCAAAAAAGTCAATTTGGGATCCGGCGATATTCTGTTTGTCGAAAAGGCAACCGCAAATGCCTTTTATCTGGTCCTCTCCGGTCGTATTCATCTGATTGCTGCCGCCGCCACTGGTCAGGAAAAAATTGTTGAAATTATTCAGAAAAACGATTTGTTTGCCGAAGCCGTTGCTTTTCTGGGGGGACGTTATCCGGTAACGGCTGCTGCGGAAGGTTCCACGACGGTTCTGGAAATACCTCTGGCCTTGTTTCTGGAAATTCTGGAGCAAAGGCCCCAGTTGATGCGCCAGATGCTGGCGCGACTGAGTATGCGCTTGCATTTTCTGGTCAAGGAGCTACGCCAGCTCAGTGTCGAGTCGGCAGAGCAACGTCTGGTGAGTTATCTGCTGGATTTGTGTCCTGCTCTGGATGCTGCAGCCGTTGTGGAGCTTCCCGCCAAAAAATCAGCGGTAGCTGCGCGTCTGGGCTTGACCCCGGAAACCCTGTCCCGCTTGCTGGCGCGCTTGCGTAAAGCCGGATTGATTACCGTCAACCGGCGCGTTCTGGATATTCCCGACCCACGTGCCCTGCAGTGTTGGGCTGCCGGTCATTCGACATAACGTTTGAAGCGGTCGGTTGTGATGGTATCGGAATTAACAAGACCGTGTTAGCAAAAACTCCCTAAGTACCACGGCACCATTATGGATTTTATCGTGGGCAGCATAGAGCAGAATGACCGGCCGACCTTCCGCATTGCCCAGTAAACGACAGGCGTCTTCCTGGTGTTCGTCCAGTTCGTTCAGATAACGCGCACGAAACTCGGTCCAGCGATCTTCCACATGCCCAAACCACTGGCGTAATGCGGTACTGGGCGTGAGCTCCTTGGGCCAGTCGTCCAGGGGAAGATCCGCCTTGCGAACCCCGCGTGGCCAGAGACGTTCAGCGAGCACGTGGTAGCCTGCCGGTAGAGGGCGCTCATAGACGCGCCAGGTGATGATCTCGGGGGAGTTCGATCGCAACTGCGAATGGGATTTCATTGGATATGTCCCTCCTTCTCCAGGCGATTTAACAGCAGAAGAAAATACAGCATGCCTGCATAGGGCTGCCAAGGCTGCAATCTCCTGATCACCTGAATATAGTCCGGAGCAGATTGTTCTTCCAGCCACTGATACAAGGCCTTGCGAGCACCCACATCATCGCCGGGGAACACGTCCAGACGACCCAGCCCGCGCAGTAACACGTATTCTGTTGACCAGCGACCAATACCGCGTAATTGTTGCAGACATTGCGCAGCTTCAGAATTGCTTAGGTCTTGCCAGTTGTCACGCTCCAATTTACCCGCCGTAGCTACTTCTGCAAGTCCGTGTAAGAAAGTTGCCTTCTGGATGCTGAACCCCAAGCTGCGTAGACGGGTTGTTTCTTGCCGCAGTAATGCGGAGGGATTCGGGAAGGGAACAGCCGCGTCCGTTTCTTCTGGATTATCGCTGCAAAGCCGCGCCAGACGAGTGAGCAGGAGAATGCCGACGTGCAGACTCAATTGCTGGCAGGCGATGGCATTGCTCAGTGCTTCGAAAAGTGAGGAAAAACGCGGTGGCCTGAATCCTTGAAATCGATCCGCCAGGGCTGCCAGACGCAAGTCGCTGGCGGCCATCGCGTAGAAGGGGCGAAGATCCTGGTCCAGTCCCAGCATCCAGGAAAGTTGCGTGCTGACCCAAGCAACGGCTTGCTCATCAACGAAGTTTCCCTGGACTTCTCCTTCCAGCTGCGGCGTCGGGCCTGTCTGGCTTTGCCAAAGCCGGACCTCCAGCCGGTTTCCTTCATATTGCCAGACCCGTTGGTAGATTTTGCCATCCCAGCTATCTATCTGATTGTGGGCCTGACGACGCAGCGCCCAGATGGTCAGATCCAGGCGGAAGGGTGCAGGCGGGCTGAGCGTAAAACGGCTTACGGCCTGGTTCATGGCTCATTCCGAGCAACGCATACATTGCACCCCATACCGTTTGATCCAGGCCTCCAGCGACATAATCTAACCATTGGGCGCAAAAGCGTCAAAATGGATTTGGTTATGGGAGACGCCATGGGAAAGCAGTAAATCAATGGCGGCTTCTATCATGCCGGGGCCGCCACACAGATAAACTTCATGATCTTGCCAGTGGCCATTGGCTGCTACTGTCGGCAAAAGGCGGCGAGCACCTTTCCACTGAGCATCTTCTGCATCGGAAATGGTAGGGGTGACCCTGAGATGGGCATATTGTCTGGCCCATTGCTGCAAGGTTTCCAGATGATAAAAATCACGCTGTTTTTTGGCACCGTAAAAAAGATGGATTGGGCGGGTTTGCCCCGACTGCATACTTTCCTGAATGATGGCTTCAATAGGTGCCAATCCTGTTCCTGCGGCAATGCAAAGCATGGGCCGGTGATTCTCGTGGTGGAGTGCGAACTCACCTTGTGCCGGGCCGAGAGTGATGGAGTCGCCGCATTGAGCCTGGTAGAAAAGCCATCGACTGAATAGACCGCCTGGCAGTTCACGCACATGAAAAACCAACTCACCCTGGTCCTGCGGGGGGGTGGCCATGGAGTAAGAGCGCCATTGATCTTTATGTCCCGGCACGGCCATCCGTGCATATTGTCCGGTTCGGTATGGATAGGGTGTTTCTGGACGTAACCGTAACTCCAGGACATTCCAGGCCAGTTTGCTCAGTCCCACAATTTCGGTCTTCCAGATATTCCGGGAAATGACTTCAGCTTGGAGGCGCATATTGCTGCGGGGATAAAGCTTGCACAAAATGGCCATGCCCGCCGCGCGCTCTGTGGGTAATAAAAGCAGAGGCATGAAGGGTCCCTGCTCACTTTCTCCAGATAAAATAGTACCCTTGCAATCTCCGCAGGAACCGCTGGCACATCCATGTTTAATGGCTACATTATGCGCTTTTGCTGCTTCGACAATATTCTGGCTTGCATCCGCCTTGAAGCAGATACCGGAGGGCTCCAGACAAATTTCGTATTCCATGCAGTCACCTCATCAGCGTGGCGCAGCGGAAATACCTCCACGCCACCGGTATGCTCAAATCACACAGCAGGAGGAACGTCGTCGATGGTGACCGGGACAAAACGGGAAGGGGCCATCGCTTCATAGGCCGCTTCAATACAAACCGTGGAAGCGAGGTTGTAGGCCTCAATCCAGGATTCTGCCATTTCCTGGGTCCAGGCGGCTCCCAGAAAATGCTTCAGGGTATTGAGCAGGCTTTTACCGACGATGGGATAATGTTCCGGACGCGTATCATATTTGATGTGTGAAATGCCCAGTTCTTTCAGATACGGGACTAATACTTCCAGATTGTCGATAGTAGTCGCAATCAGAATGACCGAATTAAAAAGCCGGATACGTTGTTCGGTCATGTCTCCCGGAAACATTTTCCGGACCTCCGGAAAGTGCGTAAACATATAATTATAAAAGTGCTCGGCAACCTGAACACCGAGATCTTTTACCGCTGCACCGCTGGATTGGATCAGTTGAATATTAATGCTCATTACGGATGACTCCTCTATGTGTGCTCGGTAAATAGGCTGCGTAACACAGCCTGTGATATGGAGAATAAGGGTTCGCTGATGAGCAGTCCTTGATTTCGGTCAAGTTTTCAGATGCCGTGTTCACCGGTTTTGGCGAATGATGGCCTCAGCCCGCTGCCGCGCATGCTGTAATTCGGTACGGTATATGTTCGTTTCATAGCCTTGTTTGGGTGTGACGGTCAGCGCCTGGAGAACAGAATGCTGATGTCCAGGTTTCCAGCGCACTGCGGCAACCATGGAAAGCCCCGGACGCAAAGGATGTTTCGCCAGTTCTTTGGCAGGTATGGCAATACGTACCGGTACACGTTCCACAATATGAATATAATTGCCGGTCGCATTCTCGGGGGGCAACATGCTGAAAGCACTGCCAGCGCCGGGAAGTAAACCCAGAACGGTGCCGTGATAGTGCACCTGATGGCCATAGTAATAGCTGGTCAACTGAACGGCCTGCCCGGGGTGAATGTGGCGCATGGCGGTTTCCTTGATGTTGGCTACCACCCATAAATCGTTAAGCGGTACTACGGAAAACAACGGCTGACCGTTGTGCACCTTTAATCCGGGGTAAGCAGCGCGTTGCGCGATATAACCCGATATGGGGGCACGGATCAGACGCCTTTGCCAGTTAATGTCGGTTTTTTCAAAGGCGGCGGCAGCCTGCTCAACCAGGGGGTTGTTATACACCGTAGTGCCCGCAACGATGGCTTGTGCTCCGCGCAGAATTGCCTGGGCCTCTGCAACTTGTGCGGCTGCGGCAGTCAGTTCATTTTGCGTATTTTCAATGCGAATTCTGGAAACCGCCCCGCTGGGCAGGGATTGTTGGTAGCGGCTTAAATCCATTTTCAGTTTTTGCAGTTCAGCCATTTTGGCCTGAACGCTCTGTTGCAGTGTCTGGACCCTGGTGAAGTCCTGGCGTACCTGGCGCACTGTTGCCGCCAAATGGGCTTCGGCCTGTTCCATGGCCAGTTGAGAATGGGTGCCCTGTAATATTGCCAAGACCTCGCCAGCCTGAACAAATTCCGTATTCTCTGTCAGCACCTGTTTGATGGTACCTGCCGATAAACAATCCACTGGCGTGATATTGCCGGTGACGTAAGCATCATTGGTTTCAATCCAGTACTGTCCGCGCAAAAACCACCAGAGCGTGCCGATCACAGCGGCAATGACCACAATGCTGGCAACCAGCACCAACAGTCTGCGCCGCTGTTTTTCCCGCGAGACGTTGTCAGGCACTGAGGAGGGTGGTGTTGTACTCATGCCGGATTTTTCTCCGCAGCATATCCGCCACCCAGAGCAACATTAAGCAGCACCCAGGATTGTGCATTATGTATTTGCAAAGTGATCTGCTGGTTTTGCATGTTGATTTCCTGAATTTGGCTGCGGTAAACGGTCGTCAGGTTGGCGGTTCCTGAATGAAAGGCGGCCGTAGCTAGTGCGCTATCCTGCCCGGCCGCATTGGTCATAGGTATTTGTTCCTGTATTTGTTGGCGGTTTTTTTGCCAGG
>NZ_JABELD010000036.1 GCF_018853445.1 Acidithiobacillus concretivorus | reverse complement strand
GCCTCATTCAATCCGCCAAGGCCAAGGCTCGGGGTTACCGCACGCACAAGAACTTTATCAACATGGCCTACCTGATCCTGGGCAAGCTGGATCTCAGGCTACCCACTTGAAATGACGAGGAACCCTCATGGCCAGAAAGCCTAAAAGCAGGATGCCAAAAATAGATAACAACCATGGTCCTGAAGAAACAATTCCCGCGAAGCCGTACGCCTGTAGTAATGAAAAGTAGGTTCTGCGTTTGAGAATCCTGCGTAACTCAAATCCAATGCCGGCCATGTTCAGTTAGCCATCCCGGCTTGATAAAGGCTGCGATAGCTTGCAAACATGTATTCCTCCCGATAATTTTGTTCTACCCTATCAACCGCATTTTTACTGCAGAACGTCCAGGTGTCAGAATCATTCAGTAGAGAATGAATTTCTTTTGCCAATGCGTTTGGGTTGGCAATAGGTACTATTTTTCCCGCCGGTTCAGTACTATCTTCTTTGCTGGTTCCATAAACAAGTTCACGACAGGAGCCAACATCTGTGGCTACTACAGGCACTCCAGCAGCAAAACTCTCAAGAACAGAAAGTGGTAGACCTTCACTAATGGAGCTAAGAACAGTAAGACGTACCTGGCTGAGAACATCCTGTACCGGAACATATCCCAGGAATTTGACTTTTTCTCCCAAACCGAGATGCTCTACTAATAGAAGGCATTCCTGATAATATTCTTCATCCTCTTCAATGGGGCCAGCAATCCAGAATTCAGGTGTATCTGTTTCCGCTTGTTGAATGAGTTTCGCGGCGCGAATGAAGGTTTTGATGTCCTTGATAGGAACCACCCTGCCCACCAAGGCAACAATGTTTTTACGTTCTGCAAAAGGGAATCGACAGGTTATGAAATTTTCGACCGGAATTCCGTTGGGAATCGTACATAATTTTTGTTGATCGGCGCCATCGGCGATCTGGAGTTCGACCACACCCGAATACAAGTTGATAATGTGTTGCGCCTGTTGATAGGTCAGGCGTCCAATAAATTCAAAAAAGCGAATCCACAAGTGGCGCAGATAGTGCATTCGGCCAGCCTGACGGAGGAATTCCTCGTCCTCATGAATCCAGCGCGCGAGCATGAGATCAATGCGCCTTTCTTTGGTATAAATTCCATGCTCTGAAATGATCAGGGGAAGATCCCCGGCTTTGCTGAGTAAAGCTCCAAGATATCCTGCATAACCTGTTGATGGACAGTGAATGATTCGGGATTCCGGGGCGTTTTGCATGGCCATCTGGAGAAACCAGAGGGGGGCATGCATTCCACGTATCGTCCAGAAGTAGTCTACAAAAGAGGGTTGGTCAGGAATTTCTGAGTAGCATTCGATGAAATAATCCCAGACTTTTCTATTTTCAAAAAAAGCTTTTTGAGAAATATTAAAAACCTTTCCGTACTGGCTGATATCAACACCAGCCTCACATTTTGAAAGACATTTTTTCATTTCATGATGAGCATCTGCAACCGCAGAAAGTTCGCTTGTTGAGACTTTGGAATGATGATTATTTCCGGAATGATCACTGGCTCCATACAGAAAGTACTCGGCGTAGTAACAAACATTATCAGGAAGTGTATATGGCTTTGCCGTATAGTCCTCAATCGTACTGCCCAGAAAAATGACACCGAAGCGATATTCAGGAAATCCAAGTATCAGACGATTCACCCAGGACGATACTCCGCCACGTACATAGGGAAAGGTGCCTTCCAGAACCAGGAGAATGTCTACTGAATCGGCTTGCCGGACTGGAATCATGGCTTTTCTCCTGTCCAAAAAGAAAAGGAGGGGCCGTATCGTGGAGACAGTTTCAGTTCTGGATGTGCTCGGTAAATATCGAAAATCTTCTCAATGTTTCTGCTCTGAAAATAAGCTGATGCAATGTGTGGAGCCACAATGCTGCTGGCAATTTTTTTGGCTTCCGCATTTTTCATCTCGGAAATGGCTTTATCTACTTTGCCGGTTTCCAGTAGATGAAGGCCCATAAGCAGCTTCATGGACGGGGAATCGTGGTCCATGGTTGTATAATCAGGTTCCCATTTGGTCGATGCACCTGCTGATGAAGGCATGGCCATTTCACGGGCCTCCGAGTGGTGGATGTTCCAGTAAAGCCATTGCCTGGAATCCTGTATGCGCCGTAGGGTTCTCGCTTCGTGGGCGTGTGTTTGTTGTGCATTCAAGTGTATCAGTAATTCGGTATTTTCCTGTTCACGTCGATCCAGGGCGGCATAGGCCAACAAACGTACTTCTTCCGCATCGTCTGATAGTGCTCCGCGCAACAATTGCGACTGATTGAAAAACTGTGATTCGGCGATCTGGGAAACAGCTGCCAATCTTTGTCGCGGGTCTCGGGAATGGCGAAGACGTGCGGCAACACTTCCAGGGGCTACTGTGGATGTGGTGAGCCGGACGTCACGCATGACCGGCGGCAGCTTGATCGGCTCAAGTTCGGGCTCATGGAGCTGCCATGCGACAGTGCGCAAAAAAATGGCGTAGACCAGTATGACTACTGGACCAAATAAGGGTATTACCGATGCAATAATGACGAACAGTAATAAAGGAAATTTTTTATCCACTGATTGCCCGGTTTTTGGTATGATCATATAGCTGATCAAAATGCAGAGAAACCAGTAAAGACCATAAATAAGCAGATATGTGTTGCTGCTGAAGGAGTTCATATGGACACTTTTGAGTCAAACAATTGTTTGATTTGTTTTTCGCAATGCTGTGCGCTGATTGAGCAAATTTTATGGTGAATAAAGCTTTTTTCCCATTCTTCGCCATAATGCAAGCTGCTTTCAGTCCGCATGCGCTGAAAATGACCCTCTGCCGCCATGCTGCCTGCGAAAGGTAATAATACAATCAGTTGTATTTTCTCCTTTTCTCTGTGGAGCCAGAGGACATCCAGGCCTCGACGCAAACGCTGCAGATAATCCAAAACCTTTTCAGCATACGGACCGGTATGAAAATCATAACGAACCATGATACCAACTTGCAGTACCCGTTGTGCGAGCTTCTGTAATTGCATGAAGTCCGTCGCAAACTCTGGAGGACAGTCAGGCCATATTTTTAACAAGGGGGCAGCTTGAGCAAGAGACTCAGCATAGGTACAAAGATACTGAAAAATGACTTCAATAGTTTGCAAGCTTTCTTTGTTTATGGCGAAAAAAGACATTTCCTCAATAGTCAGCACATAATCGTGTCCACTAAGACTGCTGTGCATGTGTACGCTGATATAATGGCGAAACTGGGTAATCTCCAGATCAGCCAGAGACTGACTTTCACCACTAATCAGGGATTCTCTGAGTACAGGGTCCTGTTCCTGCCAGGGTTGTGCATTACCAAATGCGGCAATTAAATGCGGAGAATGATGCCCCGACTCGATATCATATAAACTGGCAACCTGAACCCCAACCAGCTGATTTAAAAAATAAAGCGTGTTATAGGCAAGCTCTGCATCCAAGTGTCCCTGTTTCTGTACCAGCTGATTTTTAATTTCGAGCAAGGCACCCCGCACCGACATGGGCTGATAAAGCAGACTTTGTTCCAGCCGGTCCTGTGAAATTCGCGTCACATACAGATCGTCGGATAACTGTCGAAAGCGGGTGGCAGTAATTTCCTCTTGCAATGATCGTCCCGCTTCTTGTCTTGCCCAATATCCGGCATATTCTGAAGCAATGAGAATAACCAGTACGGTTCCGGCAAATATTTCCAGACTCCGTATATCTGGATACTCGTGCCAGAGTAAAGTGCTGGCAAGTACCGCTATGGAAAGCAGTGCGGGCATTAACTCATAACGCAGTGCGATCAGTAAAGGGATGATCAGAAGCCATGGAAAAGGTTGTCTTAATAACAGAGGGTCTCCCGGATCCAGAGTCCAGGCCACCACAATTCCTAGGGCGGGGAGCAGAATGGCTTCCAGCCATCCTGCCCCCCAGCGGGGAAGCGCCGTCACTAGCTGTACATGCATTTTCATCGGGTCTTTAATTCAGGGCGCGATCAATCAGGCGGTGAATCAGTCCCTGCGCCAGTCCGCCGGTGCCACCACGTCCCAGACTTCCTCCATGGGCACTGCCTACACCCGTCCAGATCACCTTGTCCGCAGGTACATCGACAATCCAGAGTGTCATGGTCACAACGGGCTCAGCATTGATTCCCGCACGGTAGTTCCATTCATCAACACTGCCCCCCAAGGCGTAATGCACCCCATCACTGCGTGCGCTACCGAGTGCAGTCGCGTACTCTTTTTTCCAATCGCCGCCCAGTAATGCCTGGGTCCGGCTACGAATTGGCAGGGTACCCAACACGCGCTGATTGTCACTTTGTAAAATACCCGCTGCTAGTGCTGCCGCACGTTCATTGGCTAACGGGGTTTCCGTATTGTTGGCAAAGGGCAATACCGTCCAGGCCGCCCCTTTGCTCAGCACAACGGGTTTAGCCGACTGGACGTTCATCCCTGCGCAACCGCTGAGCATTAATGCCAACACTGGAATCCAGATTCCTTTTGTTTTTAACATAATTTTTCTCCCTCCACGGATAATATTAAAAATAAAAACGATAATTTAAAGCGAAAATGCGCTGGTTCAATGCCAGACCGTTCCCCCCTTGTCCCTGGGAAAATTCCAGGCTGAGGCGATCTGGTCCCAATACCGCTGTGCTTATCCCGGCGTTCAGTTGATATTGAAAGCCGAATCGGGAGTTGTCATAGACACTGAGTTGTAGATTGGGCATCCAGCCGGGATGTAAATTTTGCTCCAGCGCGCCCCATTGCAGACGCACACCATAATCGGCATAACTTCCAGGCAGGATGCTGTCCATATTGCGGGCATCGGTGGAAAGTACCTGGGCGATAACACCCTCGGGGGTGGCGCGACGCTGTAGTGCGTGATAATCGGCAAATGGGCCGATATGAAACTCCCAGGGTCCAAGGTTGCTGCGCCAGAATGCGCCTAATTCACCATAGCTATCAGTGCCCTGCTGAATACCATCCTGTCCAAGATACTGATTCCAACCGAGGGCGGCATTGGTCGTCCAGCTATCCAAGGTCTGGGTTAGTTGAATTTCTGCACGATTGGCCATACCGGCAACAGCCAAAGCCGGGCTCTGGAAAGTCTGGGAGTGATAAGCCAGACGCGTTGAAAGGCTGGTGCTGCTGGTCATTTGCCAGCTTGCTAACAACTTGCTGGTCCAGTTGTTTTGCAGCCCCCGGTATTCGCCAACACTGAGATCTCCCTGCCAGCGGCGACTATCCCAAAAAACGCCTACATTAGTACGATTTTGTAGTCGCGGGGTGGTAATCAACTGGGTGTCGCTATTTGCGTTCTGCCATAAGTTTTGGCTTTGGATCTGTATGCCCCAAAACGGCGAAGCATGAATGCGGGCGTTAAGCTCCGGTCCATAAAGTTGCAGACCGTTGAAGCTTTGCCAGCTCCCCTGAATACCCGCATAACTAGCCGTATGGGCCAGGCTATCCACATACATACGCCGTAATTCCCGGTCAAAGGAATTTACCTGCAGGGCTTCAATAGCCAGGGATTGTGCCTGACGCGGGCGCCCCAAATCTTCTTCAGCCTGAAACATCTCCTTTGACGGTAAATCAGCCGGATGGTCCAGCAGGGTCTGGATGGTGGTTAGGTCTTTTTTATGTAAAGCCAGACTTAAGTGCACCCAGGGTGGGGTGCGCCCAGGATTGTTTTCGACCAGTAGTTTTGCCAACCCCCAATATTTTCTGGCTAGACTCCAGGAAATGGCGGGCAAATAATCGCCATGATCAGCAGCGGCCATCAGAATGGCTTGCGTCTGATTACCTTCTTTGGGCGAAGCTGCTAGCGCCGCTGCCAAGGTGGCGAGAGCGTTGTTCTGACTATCGATTTTGTGAGAAGCGATTTTTGTTGGAGTAGTGGGTTGCTTTGCAATTGTTAGGATCGGCGCTGCCAAAGTAGAGCCTTCCATCCCGACCGGAATGGCTTCATGCTGAAGTGTTTCTCTAGCCTCGTGGCGCTTTTTGATAATCTGCTCATCACGCCTGATAACAGGTGAATCGGGTTCTGTCACTCTATTCGCAGCAACCTGTTGTTGTTCATGAAAAGGGGCTACTTCGGGGGGTAGAACACCATTTTGAGTGTCGGCCAGCACTTTCATGCTGAAAAACAGGGAACTGCTGGCAATCAGACATTTGAACGAAGTCCGGGCGATTTTTGACTGGGCTGGCAGTTGACGTTTATTCATGCGGCGTAACCCCTTGCCAGTAGTTTTTGTGAAGACTGGACAGGCTGTCAGCGATGACGTTTTGCCGTAATGACCAGGCGATACCGGGACTGCCTGCCGACTCCCAAAGAGAGGCCTCATTGAGGAGCCGAAGGCTGTTGGGTTGAGGAGATGGCAAATTTTGCCGGGCGAGGAACAGGGCTGCTGTGTTGTGTCCCAGACGCTCCAGTGCATTTTGTGTCACGTTCCGAAGACTTTCTGGTGGCTGCAGGGCATCACCCACCAATAATGCCCGCAATGCATGGACGTTTCCAGAATCGACCAGCATCCAGAGTAGATTATTTTTGGCAATTCCATCCTCAGGATTCAGGCGCAGCGCTTGAGCATATGCCCATTCCGCCGCAGGATAATTTTCCACGGCATTGGCCCACTGCCCCATGGCCAGCCAGTAAGTGGCATAAGAGCGTAGACCCTGAGGATCATGGGCAGGCACTGACTGTAAAAGTTGCCCCAGTGTTTTCCATTCGTGCGCTTGACCCGCATAAGTCAGACTCTCGAAATAAAAATAGGGGGATTGATATTTTTTCCAACCCCGCTGGGCAACGGCTAGGGCCGCTTCTGGATTTTTTGAGTCGACGAGTATGATCAAGCGTTGCAAGTCATATTGACTAGCGGCACCCAGCAGGTACAGTTTTTTCTCGGCATCAAAGGCCGCTTCGTGATCATGGATTTCCCAGGCAAGAACAGCCAGTAAATGCCAAAACGGGACATTATTCAGACTGGCTTTGCTGCGTACTCGATCCATGGCAGCAAAAGCTTCCGTATATTTCCCTTGCATGGATAGCAGGCGGGCTTCCTGTATGGCTATGTCGGGAGTAGCCTGGAAATGCTTTTCGACACCTTGCAGCGCTGCCAGACTCTGAGCTATTTCTCCCCGCTGATAACTGAGATAGGCTTTTTGCTCCAGTAAATATCGATTGGGACCGGTATGTCGCAATGACTGGTTAATATCGGCTATCGCCTTGTCCGGTTCACTTAATTGCCCGTAAGCATAAATCAGGGTTTTCCAGTCAGCATCACTGAGTTGTCCGGCCCTGGCCACTGGTGAAAGCAACTGGATGACAATATCCGGACGGGATAGTGCAGCCGCCAACTTGACCGCTGCAGCGCGAGCCCCCGGCAGCTCGCGCTGCGCCATCCATTGCCATTGTTGCAACACCATTTCCCTTTGTCCCAGCCAGGTGCCGACCTGAATGAGCCTTTGTCGCCAGAGGACGTTTTCCGGCACCTGCAATACTGCGGTATAAGCCAGGCGATAGGCTTCGTCTAGCTGACCGCTTTGCAGGAAAGCACTATAAGCCAGATCATAGAGTCTGGAGGAAAAGCTTCCCGGAAAAGGTTGAACAACCATGGGGGGCTTGTACCAGGAAGGAGAAACACCCCCCTGATCCAGGTATCCCATACCTTTGCCCGTCTTGATGCTTTGCGCCAGGCTGGCAGCAAAAGCGTCCGCATCATCCTTTTGTTGAGTATATTCTGCCCGCCACTTTGCATCGTCGGCGGCGAGAATACCCGGAGTTTTCCACCATGCTGTCGCTAGCGCAGAATCCTGGGCCTGTGCCGCGACGCCCGTAGCCAGTAAAATTATTCCTAGCAGCAGCTTTGGCGCGGTCATGGACGATGATCCTGCGCTGGACTTTCGAGCTGCGCTTTTAACCATTGTGCGGCGAGTCCGGGTTGTCCGGCAGACAAGGCCAGGCGCGCCATGATCAAAACAATATCGGGTTCTTTTGCAAGTTGGGGCATTCCAGACAAGATTTTTTTACCCTGAGCTAGGGCAAGTCTGGCGCCGCCGCCGCCCTGAATCAGGGCCAAGCCACGGATAAAATAATCTTTTTGCAAGGAAGTCTGCTTGTTGTGCAGCGCCATTTGTAGAAGCAGTTGTCCCGCTTTGACACTTTTACCATTTGCGGTCCACGCAGCGGCTGCCGAGTTCATGGCTTGCGTGGCAGCTTCCGGATTCTCTCTGGCTACGGCTAACCAGGCTTCTGCGCTCTGGTCATAAGCCCCGATCATTTGGGCATCAATGGCAAAATGCTTGTAATCTTTGGCAGACCAATGACCTTCCTTAAGTAATTGATCCAGGCGTAGAGCAAGTGCAGTTTGGGCCTTTGCCCTGGCTGCAGAATGCAGGGGCTGGGCCATGGCATTTGTCCAGTCAATTTTCCATTGCATGCGTTGCGCCTGACGGTAAACCGGATCTTGAGGACGACCAAGAATGGGTTTCAATTGTTGGTATGCAGCCTGATACTGGCCGCTTTGCAGCAAAAGCTCTGCACTCTGGATGCGTGCTTTGCCATTGGCGGATGAGTTTTGGAAGTCCAAATTACCGTTCCAGCCATAACTCCAGGCAATGGCCATAATTACAGCCAATATCACAATAATAAAAATAAAAATACTGGCTGGACGCAGTACGTACTGCGCCTGAAGCTGCGGTTTATTAAGAGCAGGAGACATGCAGAGTGACGCTATGTGCGGTACTTTGCAATTGTCCATTGGCAGGAATGGTTGTTGTTTTTCCATTCATGATGGCGTGACAATTTTGCACACTCCCTAGCTGTACCTGTACAGGTACATAGCCCTTCAGTTTGGCAGTGAACCCACTGTTTTCAGAGGTAAATCCTGCAATTGGTGCATTGGCGCTGATGATATAAGGAAAAGGCTTTGGGCTTTTTCCTAAAGCAAGATAAACGGACGAATTCCCATCCATGTGAACGTAAATGTTGCCATTGGGACTTGGATTATATCCAGCTATTCCTTGGCTATTGGCAATTTCTGGGGTTCCCAGGCCGGTTGGCATGCGCAATTCCCGCAGGTCTTCTGCTCCGCCAATCCAGAAACCATTGCCTTCGCGGGCCAGATGAATGGTGAAAAAGTTATTGGCAATGTGCCCATAATCAGCTACGTAAATTGGCGTGATGGATTGCGTCAGAACCCATTGGTAAACCTTGTCCAAAGCAGAAATAGAAGCCAGCTTGGTGGCTGAATACCAGTGCGTGTATATATCTATGGGTTTCAGCCGGCGTGGCTTGTTGGTCATTTCAAAAGTTTGGATGACGTTTTCGAAGCCCCAGTACGGCCCGTGCCACTGGTTGGTGAAATAGTCTTCATTGGCATCCGGAGCAAACACCTGTAGCCATTTTTCCCTAAAAATGCCGATGGGAGGTACGGCTGTAATGCTCGGATTTTTTTTGCTGATGGTACTTTCACCACCATTGATATTCATGAGCCCCGCACTGTAAGCCAGGCCAACTACTTGGGCATCCGGTTCGCAGTCACCGGACCACTGGTCAATGGCGACTTTTTTGTCGGGTGGGGCTAAATGCTTGTCGATCCATTTGGCGGCGCCTACGGCTTCCATATAAGGACTGAATTTATAGCCAGGAACCGGCAGGTTAATGCCAGGATAATCCTTGCCGGCTTCAATGGCCGGCCAGTCGAAAGGGTGAGACCACATATGTGAGCCTATTTCGACATAAGGGAGCCGGAAAACTTCTTGGGCAACTTTGCTGCCCAAGGGTGCGAGAGCCGGATACAACCCCCGATTCCCCGGCAGTAAATCGCCTACAATGACAGAGCCGGTAAAGGGTAGTTTGTACTTTTCCAGAATTCGGTGCATGTAAACCTCACCGGCAATGTGATAAGGCGGAAATTGCGCACGGCTGACAAAGCCATCACCATCAGTGTGGGCCATGAATAGTCGTCGTCCACTTTCTGTGGTGGTATCCGGTACTGGCATTTCTGGCAAGCGAAACGCCTCGCGATATAGCTGGAAGGGGTTTACCAACCAGCGGGTGTCCTTATTGGGAAGCGTCGTCAGTATATAGGGCGATAACACATAGCCGCCCCAAGGCGTGATCGCCGCCGCATCCTCGTTGTCACCCGCAGAACTTTTCAAGGTGAGCCAGATTTTACTGTCGGAGGGGGCTGTTATTTGTAGAAAGTCCCGAGGATTGGCTGTAATCGGCATTTCATAGCTCATGTTTTTGTTTTGGGACGCAATACTCAGAGAGTCGACTTCGCGACTCGTCGGCTGGTTCATGCCAAGATCCATATAGGTTTTGTTATCCAAGGCATCCTGAAAATCACCGATCAATAGGATAGGGATACCTTGTGCCTTGGCTTCATCCAGCCAGTGAGAAATTCCGGCGACATCTTTAACGGGTTCGCCATCGCTCCACAGGATGACGCCAGCATATTCTCCGGCGCGCGGTTTTACAGGTAATGGCTCGGAAAGCCGATGGAAACTTGGTATGTAACCCAGGTATTCCAGAGGCATGGCGCCATTGGCAAAGGCGGAGCTGTACTGTTTGGGGTCGCTGCTGTTGTACATAATCAGCACATGACGAGGCATGGGTTCGCGTAATCCTGCGCCAACCGCCGTCAGTCCGGAATCGGTAACATAAGGTACAAAGCCCAGGGACTGAATTTTTTGGGCGTCTTCCCACCAACCCTGACGATTGAGTTTGGGCGACATGTAGTCGATGACTATGGCGGGAAGCCCGTATCCCTGGACCTTTCTAAGTTCTGCAATCAGGGCCTTTTGGTCGCTATCGGGCACGGATGTGTAACTTCTTGTGCCTTGATTCCATTCATTTAACAAGGATTCTGCAACAACGCCAACAAGGTCCTGATGGATCTCGGGGAGCACCGAAAAGCCACGATTGGCAATGAGTTGTACATCGGGATGCGCTGCTTTGATGGCTTTAATGAGTTGTACGAGCCCCGCTTCCTGCTCTTTCTGAGCGGCGAGGCTTTTGTCGACCAGCTTGAAAGAGTCCAGGGTGTCCATAAAAAAGGCGTGGTAGCCCTGCTGCCAGATAGGATCAATAACCTGATTCAATAAGTAACTGCGGCAATCGGCATGGGCAAGGTTGATAATTTTGCCCCCCCAGTTGGGATTGGTGCCCATGGCACAACTGTCAGGCAGGTTTTGATAGTGGGTATCACCTGGTGTGGTCTCACCGATGCTGACATACGCAAAAACCTGCTGATTTTTACTAAAAGCAATAGGTAGACGTTGACTCCCAGGGTTGACGACTACCCAGTTGAAATCATGGAATGCCTCGGGCGCGGGGCCGAAGCCGTAGTAAAATCCTACGCTGGGTAAGGTACTCGCGAAAGCTGACAACGGGAGAAATAAAGTGCATAGCAGTAATAAGCCGCGTTTTAGGCATAAAAAAGAATTGCTACACTGCATAATTCTCGCCTTAAATAGTTTGATATTCGTGTATAAGTGTAACATAAAAACACGTGTGAACAAGCTGATTCGACGCTGTTTAGTTCACTAATTTTATGTCATGAATGTAATATTTTTGAAACAATTTTAAGGCGATGCGAGTATGTTTTGAGATGCGTGGCCGCTATTTATCTGAAGTTTCACCATTTTTCTGCGAGAAAAATCGGCGTGGTTAACAAAAAAGCCGGACATTAAATATTATAATTAAGCTATTATACTTATTGACGCGCCATCTGGTTACCCTGTTTTTTTATTTCTTGTAAATCATCTGGATAAGGGTAAACTGAGTCGCCTTTCGTGATATAATGAGCGTTCATAGCCGAACATGAACACGGTCCTCCACCAAAGCATAAGCCATTCCTGCTTTTGTCACCGTCATGCTTCTTTGGTTAGCCTACCTTACGAAAATGCAAATCCACATGAATATCCACAAAGGGACACAGCACGCCCCCGCTAACCGTGCGCTCAATCAGCCCGAGTTCCGTCAGTACCATCACATCATCATGCACACGGCGCACATCTCGACCTATCTGCCGGGCCAGTTCGCGGATGGAGACCTCCCCTAACCGCATGATCTGGCGTAGTAAAGACCAGCGCAATGCCGTTAGTCGGCCAAGAAATACATCCGCCGATTCAAAATTCAGGGTTTCTCCCTGGTAAGTTTCAGACTGAGCAGCCTTGCCCGCACTGCGTAGAGCGGCCTGCCAGTCCGGTTGTACGGTAATGGTCAGTGTTCGCGTTTCCATCGTTCCACCTCTGCAATAAAATCTTCCACCAATTGATCCACGCTGATGAATGCGTAAGCACTTTCCTCGCCCGCAAAGTGAACGTGGTCACCTTTGCCACGTTCATTGTCATAACCAATAACCCTCGTGCCATTCGCTACATAGACCAAACTGTACTTGAAATCATGTTCACAGGGCGGCACGGGCTGCGGTACGCGCCACACAACCATTTCCAAGAGATCGCTATTAGGCGCAACATCCCTAAAGTGAGTGATCAAGGTTGCTTTCATCGGAATGATATTATCGCTTTATTGGATGTTGTCAATAATGACAACAAGCATAGGTATCAAAAAATCCTGTGGACATCGTTATGCTTCTTTCATCATCTTATTCGGGACACAACAATGGCCAAGGTGACGCTTTCGCCGTAGCCCTCACTGCACAATCCGCCAAAGCAGGTCCTGCCATTGAGGCAGGATTTTTTCGGGGAGGTAGCGGGCACTTTGAGTGGCACCGGCGGCGCGCAGGGACTCCTGAGTTTGGGCGGCATCCGGGTGATAAATCATCTGCCGCAGCACCTGCACCAGGCTGCCGGTATCGTAGGGGTCAAAATACCGGCTCAGGTTCTGCCGGAAAATAATGACTGGGCAACATATTATGAATCGTGTGGGCCAAAGGTTCGGCCTCCGGGAACAGATTCAGCAAATCCCGGCGGGTTGCATCCGATACGCAGGCAAAATGCGCGCCCGCCCGCACATTAGCAGCCATTGCCTGAAAATGGCTGGCCTGATGACAAGTCCGGTCGGAAATCGTGTGGGGC
>NZ_JABELD010000035.1 GCF_018853445.1 Acidithiobacillus concretivorus | reverse complement strand
CCCGCCGATCCTGCTGCCATCCAGCCAGTTGAATCCGATCCTCACGGCCTTCCCAGCCTTGTCCGGCATCCACCCAGTCCCGGCGGGTAAAAACTCGCTGTAGTAGGCGCTTCACACGCGGTGACTGGCGCAATTTGAACAGGTACCGCTGCTGCCGGGATTCCATTTCCCGAATCACCGCGTCATTGCCAAAGCCACAGTCGCCACGGACCAGATAGGGGCGCTGTTCTGCAGTCAGGGCATCCAGGACGCGATTCAAGCCCGGCTGGGCATGATTGGACGCGGTGGTATTCCCCGCCGTGACTTCCACATCCAGCAGCAGGCGCAGATTGCCTATCCAGTAGGCGTGATAGGCATGGGAGGGACGCCCGAGCTTATGCGGATTGTAGCCCACTTCCGCGCCTTCCTGATGCCCGAACAGAGGCTTGATGGTGGTGTCGATATCGAGAATCCAGGGGGTTTTGCAGGCCTCTACCACGCTTTTGAGCAAATGTTTGCGCATCCATTCCGTCCCTTCGGCTTCGGGAATTTTGCTCAGCGCCCGACGTAGGGCGTCTTCACTGACGATCTTGCGCATGCCCAGAATGTTGGGACTCACGCCATCACTGCGTAACGCCGTGACGTGGGCATAGCGGCGGTGACCCGCCAGAATAGAGAGGCATAAGGTCCACAGTACATCGCGCTTCTGCGGCGCATTGGGGCTGAGGTAGGTCAAGGGGCAATCCTCCACCCACGCATCGAACAAACCCTCACTTTCAAAAACTCGGCAAAAAACACCAACTGTCCAAAGGGCGTTGCCGCAGATTCCTTGTCCCAGGACACCTGAACCCGACCTCCAAAGGTGTCGACGATCATGGCCTGTACCGCCTCCGGAATAGCTTTTTGCGGGTGTTTTTCTGCTTCACCCATTGGGTGAGCCTCCATTAGCCGGGAAAACCTCATCCTATCAAATGGATAATCATTTTTCAGCTGGGGTAACTGCTGTTTTTAGGTTGATGCCTTCTGCGTACCAGACCCAGGCGTGCGTATCGAGTAGTAAAGCATCGCTCATTTTTTGCCTTCGCCGGGTCGCAAGCCGGCGTAAAGATCATCTTCATCGCCACTTTCCGCAGACCACAACTCGTCCTGCGGGACGAGGATATCTCCATGGATCGTGACGGTGCCCTTCATATAACCAAACATGCTTTTTGGCGTTTCATCGACGATAGGAACCAATTTGACCAAGGGTTTGCCGCGCTTGCCGATGACCAAAGGCTCGTGCGTTGTAGCGACTTCGTCAATCAGTTCCAAACAGTTAGCTTTGAATTCTGAGACGTTAATATTCATGACCCTTTCCACAAGAGCACTACGGGTAGTCATCTTAGACCGCTAGGGGTTTTGGCACAAACATCCTCACGCCCGAAACACCACCCGCCCGTCCACCAGGGTATAACGCACCCGACCACGCAGATCCCATTGCGCATAGGGCAGATTGCGGCCCCGGCTGGCTCCGGATGCGGGGTTGACAGTAAATACCGCTTCCGGATCAAACAGGCACAAATCCGCCACACTGCCAACTTGCAGGGAAGGCGCCGGCAAGCCCAGCGCCTGAGCAGGGCCGGTGCTGAGCAATTGCAGTGCAGCCATTAAACTCAGCAACCCATCGTCCACCAAACGCAAAGTCAGCGGCAACAACCACTCCACCGCACT
This sequence comes from Acidithiobacillus concretivorus, assembly GCF_018853445.1. Taxonomy (GTDB): domain Bacteria; phylum Pseudomonadota; class Gammaproteobacteria; order Acidithiobacillales; family Acidithiobacillaceae; genus Acidithiobacillus; species Acidithiobacillus concretivorus. The sequence continues at coordinate 38,549 of NZ_JABELD010000035.1, read as the reverse complement.
GATGCCGAAGGGGGCCTGGATAAAGGTCATGCTCTCGCGGTCTATCCCCCAGGGACTATGATCACTGCTGATGGCCGTAACATCGCCATCGGCTACGGCCCGGCGCAGGGCATCCCGTTCTGCCAAAGAGCGCAGCGGTGGTAACAACTTGGCATGGACATTGAAAAATCCCACGTCCTGCTCACTGAGCAGCAAATGATGGATGCTAACTCCACAGTGCACCTTCTCGCCGCGCTGCCGGGCGGCTTTTACCGCTGCAATAGCTGCGCCCGTACTAAGATGCGGGAAAAATAGGGGACAACCGCTCAATGCCGCAATGGCTATATCCCGCTGAATACCCACCTGTTCAGCCACAGCCGTGCGCCCTGGAAGGCCCAGCCGTATGCTCAATCCGCTTTCATTCATCACACCATGGGCGGCCAGTTCGGAGTCTTCCGGGTGGAGCATGACCGGCAACCCCAAATCTGCCGCGTAGCTCAGGGCCAGACGCAGCAGAGCGGCACTACGGATAGGCTGCTTGGCCTGACTGAATACCCGCGCCCCGGCGTCCAAAAGTGCTGTCATTTCACTTAATGCTTGCCCCTGCAAGCCCGTTGTCAGGGCAGCGCTGGCCTGCACCCGCGCCAGAGCCAGCTTTTCAGCCAACAGTTGCTGCTCCTGGAGGATGGCGGGGGTATCGGCAACGGGCTGAGTATCCGGACGCAAAACAACCTGTGTCACGCCACCCGCCACTGCGGCCTGCAACTCGCTGGCCAGATCGCCATCGCGTCCATGGCCGGGACTATGCGCCTGCAGACTGCTTTCAATGAGCCCCGGGCAAGCTACCAGGCCTGTTCCATCCAGAATTTCTTCCGCCCGAAAATCCTCAGCAACAGCACCGCGTATAGTGATTTTTCCAGCGCTAATAGCCAGGTCGGTTACCGCATCAAAACCATCGCTGGGATCCATGACGCGAACATTGCGGATGATTCTATGCATGGTTTTCGCCTCCGCCCGCCGTACCCGCCAGGAGCGTCAATACCGCCATACGCACGGCGAGGCCGTGGGCAACTTGTTGCAAAATCACAGCCTGATGGCCGTCCGCCACTTCCGAAGCTATTTCCACGCCGCGATTCATGGGCCCCGGATGCAGGACCAAAGCATCAGGCTGCGCCCACTGTAAACGCTCCGGCGTCAGGCCAAAGCGGCGATGAAATTCATCCAGACTGGGCAGACGATGAGATTCCATGCGTTCTTTCTGCAGGCGCAGGGCACAAATGACGTCGGCGCCCCGTAATCCCGCCTGCAGGTCGTGGTACACATGCACCCCCAGCGCGGAGAGTTCTTTGGGGACCAGAGTTTGCGGCCCGATGACCCGGATTTCCGGGCATCCGAGAATCGACAAAGCATGAATCTGGGAACGCGCCACCCGCGAATGCAGGACATCACCAACAATAGCCACGACCCGGTCTTCAATGGGTCCAGCCAGACGCCGAATCGTGAATACGTCCAGCAAGGCCTGGGTCGGATGGGCATGCTGGCCATCACCGGCATTGACCACCAGCGCTGAATCCCCCAGATGCCGGGCAATAAGATGCGCCGCACCGGCTTCCGGATGGCGAATCACAAAACCATCCACCTGCATGGCCATGAGATTATCCACCGTGTCGATCAGCGATTCGCCCTTACTGGCACTGCTAGTACTGACCGCAATATTCAAAACATCTGCAGAGAGGCGCTTGGCGGCCAGCTCAAAGGTGCTACGCGTGCGCGTGCTGTTCTCAAAAAAAAGGTTGACGATGGTTTTGCCCCGGAGCGTCGGGGTTTTTTTGACGCTGCGCTGAGCGATGCTGAGAAAGGATTCGGCCGTATCCAGAATCTGCAGCATTTCGGGTTCACGCAGTCCTTCGGTATTGAGCAGATGGCGGAGACGACCCTGGGCGTCATACTGAGGATTAGCATCACCAAAACGGAAAGTGGAAAGGTTCATGAAGCCGTCCTTGGCGATGTCAGCAATTCCAGTCGCAGCGGATCAGGACCCCGGAGTTTGATTTGTCCACCCGCCGCAGCGTTGAGGCGCAGGGCAGCAATGTCGGCCGCCACCGGAATTTCGTGCCCACCGCGATCTACCAGTACGGCCAGGAGAATGTTTGCCGGTCGGCCATAATCAAATATTTCGTTCATGGCGGCGCGGATGGTACGCCCCGTATAAAGCACGTCATCCACCAGAATGATGGAGCGGCCGTCCACAGCAAAGGGAAGATCCGATGCCCGGACTTGCGGGTGCAGACCAATCTGACTGAAATCATCCCGATAAAAAGAAATATCCAACTGCCCCAGCGCCGTTTTCAGCCCCAGAGCGCGATGCAGTGCCTGGGCTATCCAGACACCACCCGTAAATATACCAATCATGGCGGTCTGCTCCGGGTCCACATGCGGGCGCAAATCCCGAACCATCCCTTCCAGCAGTGTTGTTACATCCCAGTCTGCATTCATTGCATGGCTCCGACATCCTGAAAAGTCTGGAGAATTTCACAGGCAGCGGCCTGATCCAAAAGCTCGGCGCGCTGTTTTGCCGAAAGCGCCCGCTCTTTCAGCATACATTCGGCGGCGTGGCTACTGAGGCGTTCGTCCACCCAATGCACCGGCAGGGGGAAACGGCGCTGCAGACTCTTGGCAAAATTGCGTGCCCGGCGCACCATCAAGCCTTCACTACCGTCCATGTTCAGGGGCAAACCCATAACTACCGCGCGCGGTTGCCAGTCCTTGAGGAGGCGTGCAAGGCTCTCCCAATCTGGGCCGCTCTCGCCATTGCGCAGGGTCGCTACACCCTGCGGCACCCATCCGGATTCGCCCAATACGGCAATACCAATTCGTCGTTCCCCAAAATCAATCCCCAGAAGCGGCCCGGAGCCCTCAGGCATGGCCCGCAGCCCCGCTGAGCAGACGCATATCTACCCCGAGCGAGCGCGCGGCGGCCTGCCAGCGTTCACTGGCGGGCAACTCAAACATGACCTGCATATCCAGCGGACCGTGCAACCAGGAATTTTCTTTCAGCTCTTCTTCCAGTTGCTGTGCGCCCCAACCGGCATATCCCAAAGCCAACAGATAACGCTGGGGTTCCTCATGCTGGGAGATGGCTTGCAAAATATCGGGAGAGCTGGTTAATGCCAGGTCTTCGTTCAGCTCCAGACTGGAAAGCCATTCACCCTTGGGCGAATGCAAAATAAAGCCGTGTTGCGGCTGCACCGGCCCCCCCCAATACACCGGGCGATGAATCATTTCTTCGGAAGGCTGGATATCTACGGCCTTGAGAGCTTCGGACATATTGATATCCACAAGACGATTGATGACTACACCCATGGCACCGTCGGGACTATGCTCGCAAACCACAATCACCGTTCGGTCAAAAATACCGTCATGCAGCGCTGGCATGGCAATGAGCAGATGATTTTTAAGTGAAGAGAAATTCGTCATACTGCCCATCATACGGGTTTTCGATGAAAAACGGCAGATTGCATTCCTGACTGTGCCAGCGCGGCCATTACTGTCCTTGTTCCAGACGTCGCCAAAGTAGCTCGGCGGCATCCACAGCAAAAAAGCGACGAATCTCCCGTACCCCGGTGGGACTGGTGACATTGATTTCAGTCACATAGCCGCCAATCACATCCAGCCCGACAAAAAGTAAACCTGCGGCACGTAGAGCCGGCCCTATTGCCGCACAAATATCCTGATCACGCGCACTCAGCTCGGCGGCTACGGCCGTAGCCCCTGCTACCAGATTTCCGCGAAAGTCTTTTTCAGAAGGCACCCGCAACATGGCACCAGGCACCGCCACGCCGTCCACCAGAATAATGCGCTTGTCCCCTTCGCGTATGGCCGGAATATAGCGCTGGGCCATGACATAATGCTGCCCCCAGGCAGTCACGGTTTCGAGGATGCTGCCCACATTGCGGTCTTGCTGATGCAAGTAAAACACCCCTTCGCCGCCCCGCGCAGAAAGGGGTTTGACCACCACCTCGCCATGCTCGGCCAGAAAAGCGCGCAGGTCACCCAGATCACGACTGACCAGAAAGGGCGGGAGAAATTCGGGGAAATGCAAGGCATATAATTTCTCATTGGCATTACGCAGGCTCACCGGGTTGTTCACCACCCAGGTTTCGGCATGTTCCAGCAGATAACAGGCGGTCAGATATTCCAGATCAACCGGTGGGTCCTTGCGCATCAAAACCACGTCCATATCTGCCAAGGGCCGCTCTTCAACGGCAGCCAGGGTCGCGAAGTCGGTGGCTTCATCTTGCACCGTCACCGCCCGCAGACGTGCCCAGACCTTGCCGTCACGCATGAACAAATCAGGCAGGCCAAACACCCAGCACTGATGCCCCCGTGCCTGCGCCGCCAGGAGCATGGCGAAAGTGCTGTCTTTGGCGGGTTTGATCCCGGCTATGGGATCCATGAGAATGGCTGTTTTCAACGAGGTCATCACTCAACACTCCGGATTTGCTGCCGACGCCAATCGGCCATTTCCCGAGCTGCCGCTACCAGGGTCAGGCGGGCGATGACGCCATAGGCATAGTAACGGTTTACCGGAGCATCGGGTGGTGATTTCCGGCAAGGCATTACGCAAGGCTCACCAAAGGCCATGGGCTCAAAATGCGCGCCGGGGGCATTCAGGTTTTCGTCGCGACCGCGCCCGGTATGCACCCGATAAAAGCCGCCCAACACCTGCTGACCCACCATATAGACCACTGGCTCAGCCACCGCCTCCTCGGCGGTCTGCTCAAAGGTATATACCCCTTCCTGAATGAACACGTCGCTCACTGGCAGGCCTTCCTTACTTTTAGCCATACGCGTGCGTTCTTTTCGATTGAGATCCATGAACTCTTCACCGGAGTATGCCGTCATGATGCCCATGCCATAGGTGCCCGCGTCGGCTTTGACAATCACAAACGGACGCTGGGTAATCCCATAGTGGGCGTAGCGCTCGCGGGTCAGCTCCAGAACCGCATCGACATTGGCGACTAGGCAATCCCGACCATCGGCACGCATGAAATCAATCCCCTGACAACGCCGAAAAAAAGGATCAATCAACCAGGGGTCGATATCAATCACCTCGGCCAGCTCATGCGCGGCAGTACGATAATGGGCAAAGTGCTGGGACTTCCGCCGCGAGCGCCAGCCCGCCGCCAGAGGCGGAGATATGGGCTGTTCGAGATTCTCCAGAATTTCTGGCACACCGCCAGAAAGATCGTTATTGAGCAAAATCAACTGGGGATCAAATCCTGCGGCCTTTAAGCGTCCAGCTTCACGAAAAATGGGCTCTAAAAGCAGGGAATTACCCGAAGGTAAATCATAAGCGGTGCGCTCTTCCAGCAAGAGCGAACCCACCTGCACCTCAAGCCCGGACATTTCCAGAAGCTCGCGTAATCTGGCCACATTTTCCAAATAAAACAGGTTGCGGGTATGATTTTCGGGAATCAGCAGCACGCGCTCCAGGCCCGGATGATACTGATTCAGATAGTGCTGAATGGCTGATACATAGAGCGATGAAAATTCAGGATTCAGATTATTGAAGCCTGCCGAAAAAAGATTGGTGTCCACCGGTGCCAACTTGAACCCGGAGTTGCGTAAATCAACGGACGCGTAAAATGGCGCCGGGGTTTTTTGAAACTGACCACGAAACCAACGTTCGATGGCCGACTGACCCGCTATCAGATGCCGCTCAATATCCAGCAAAGCCTCAGTACGTTCCGTAGCGAGGAAGGGAATATTTTGTAAAACTTCTGTCATGCTTATGCCTGATTCCTTTTGTCTACCACCACATAAGCCCGTGGGCTTGCACCATTGTAAACCTGGGTGGGACGAAATATCCGGTTATCCGCCAGTTGCTCCCGCCAGTGTGCCAGCCAACCTGCCGAGCGTGCCATGGCAAATATGGGCGTAAACAAATCGGCCTTGATTCCCATTTCGTGGTAAAGAACCCCAGAATAAAAATCGACATTTGCATGAATTCCCTTGGGACCGAGGCGATCAGTCGCCTGTTTTTCGACCTCAATGGCAATTTCAAAAAGCTGGCTATGCCGCAAATGACCATTGCTGGCCAGTTTTTCCATCATCTCTTTCAGAATGGCCGCACGGGGATCGCGGGTTTTATAAACCCGGTGACCAAAGCCCCAGATTTTTTCCTTGTTGGCCATTTTAGCGTCCAGATAAGCACCCACCTTGGCAACACTGCCAATTTCCTCCAGCATCTCAACCACCTTCTGATTGGCACCGCCGTGCAACGGGCCCGCCAGCGTGCCAATTGCACTGCCTATCACATGGTAGGGATTGGTAAGCGTAGAACCGGTCACCAGCACCGAAAAAGTACTGGCATTGATGGTATGCTCGGCGTGAAGGATCAGACAGGTATCGAGGATTTTCGCCAGTGCCGGATTGGGCTCCTTACCGGAAATCATGTACAGAAAATTGGCGGCATGATTCAGATCGGTACGCGGCACGATGGGATCATTACCGAAACGCATCTGCTCCCACATCGCGACGATGGTGGGCATCCGGGCAATGATGCGCATTGCCATGGCATCCAGATGCGGAGTATTTTCGCGCTCGGCATCGGACAGCTCCTGCTGCGGATAAAACATCCCCAAACTCGCCACGGCACAATGCAGCATATCCATGGGATGCCCGGTAACTGGCATGAATTTCATGATTTCCCGGACATTGTATTTAACTTGCCGATGACTGCGCAGCCCCTCATCAAAAGCTTTGAGATCTGCGCCATCCGGAAGTGCGCCGTCCAGCAGTAGTAGGGCTACCTCTTCAAAACTACTATGGGCTACCAGATCATCAATAGCGTAGCCACGATAACTCAGCAAGCCTGCTGCACCATCTATGTGAGAAATACTGGAGTGCGTTGCCGCCACGCCTTCCAAACCGGGAGCTACGTTCGTATCCGCCATGTCGAACTCCTTGTTATTCTGGTCAGTAATGAATCCAACTGTCACTGAGCAACCACCCACGCACAGTTCTGTCCTAGTCAGGACAGCAAGAGCCTGATAGTCATCATAACGCGCTGGAAAAATAAAAGGGAGGCCACGAGCCTCCCTTGGAGAAATTCTTATCTCTGCAAAAGATCAGGCAGAAAAAGAAGATCCGCAACCACAGGTAGTGGTCGCATTCGGGTTTTTGATCACGAACTGGGCACCTTCCAGGCCTTCGCTGTAATCAATTTCAGCACCAACCAGATATTGGTAGCTCATGGGATCAATCAGGAGGCTGACACCAAACTGATGCACTTCCGTGTCACCCTCATTCATATTCTCGTCAAAAGTAAAACCGTACTGAAAACCGGAACAACCGCCGCCCGTCACAAAAACTCGCAGCTTGAGGTCTTCAGAACCTTCCTCTTCAATCAGAGAGGTAATTTTATCCGCCGCGTTTTGCGTCAGGGTCATTACCGGAGGAATGGAATCCAGATTGGTCATTGTTTCAGTTGCTGTGCTCATTGTGCATAACTCCATGCGCTGCAGCGCGTTGTTCAGTGAATACCCGACCATTTTGCTCGCTTTTTCGGGGTAGCGTCAAGTTGCCTGGACAATTTTCAGGACGGATATGACCGGCTCATTCTCTTTCGGGGTTCTTCGGGGCGTACTGAACGGCAGCCACCCGAGCACCGACCAGCACCGCAAGCAGCACCGCCGTTGCGATCAGATCCATAGGTCCGAGACGATGGGCATAAAGACCGATAAACAATTCCCGCAATACAAAAACAATGGCCACTTCCGACAGTACCCGCAAGCGAATACGGTGAAACTCCAGGTAATCGGTAAACGTCCGGAATAGTTCAATGAGCACAAATACCGACAGCACATCCGCTACCAGACCCTGAATGGCCGCTTCTTCCCGAAAGGACAGAATGGTTTCGTAAACGTCCCAGACCACCCCCACTACTGAGGCCAGCAAGGTGATAAGCATGACAAATATCAGCACCACCACGATGAGGTCGAGGAACCTTTCGTAAAAACGCAGGATGCCTGCGCGCACCCCACTGATACTTACTGCTGACGGCGATTCCTCAACATCCGGCTTGGCCAAGTTGTCAGCCTGCTGCCCGGGCCGAGCGCCGCAAGCGCGACAGCAAACGTCTGGCCATTTCTCCGAACAACTCCGTCTGGGTGGGATGGGGATGAATAGCCTCGGCCACCTGTTCCAGGGTCAACCCGGCACTGACCATCATGACGGCTTCGCCCACCAGCAAATCGGCGTGATCGGCAAGGAAGTGGACGCCGACAATGCGGTGGCTGACCTTGTCGGCCACCATTTTGATGAGACCATCGGTTTCACCGGTCATCATGGCCTTGGCATCAATACTCATAGGCACCTTGACCTCGGCCACATCCATTCCCGCAGACTTGGCCTGCTCCATGGACAGGCCAACAAAGGCGCACTGTGGCCGGGTAAAAGTCACCCCACTGTCTTTGGCTGCATCATATTGAGCAGCATGTCCCAACAAGTTGGCAGCGGCTACCCGGCCCTGCTGAGCCGCCGTGTGCGCCAACATGTAACCGCCCACCACATCACCTACCGCATAAATATGCGCCATGCTGGTCCGACCTGTGCTGCTCGCCGCAATCGCGCCCCGCTCGGCAAGAGTCACGCCTGCAGAGGCCAAATTCAGCGCGCTGGTATCAGGACGCTTGCCGGTAGCCACCAGCAGAAGATCACAGGCATGATTCGTGACCTCTTCACCGAGCTGATAACGGATATTCAGGGCTCCGGGCTTACCGGAAACTTCCTGCACCTTGACGTCAGTCAGAACCTGCAGACGCGGACTGTTGTGCGCCAATGCTTTCATCAACTGCTCGGACACTTCCTTTTCCATTTCCGCCACCGGTCGCGGCAACGCCTCCAGCACCAGCACCTCGGCGCCAAAATCATGGAACATCTGTGCCATTTCCATACCAATGGCACCCGCGCCAATGACGCAAAGCCGCTTGGGGGGTTGGGCCAAATCCCAAACGGTATCCGAGGTGACTGCTGCACCACTTTTCAGAGCCTCCTGAACGCCGGGGATAGGCGGCACAAATGCCGGAGCACCGGTAGCAATGACACAGGCTCCGAAACGCAGACTGCGTGCGTCTTTACCACTGATTTCGACGCTGTGCTCACCGGTAAATCGCGCCGTACCTTCGAGCACCTGAATTTTCATGCCTTGGTCGGTTTTCAGGGCCATTTCTCCGCGTGCCTGCAAAATGCCCCGACGATGTTTTTCCAGTTGCGCCCAATCCAGCTTCGGTGCGCCCATTTGCAGCCCCATGGCGGCATCATGTTCCCGATCACGAATCCGGTCCGCTGCAGCCCGCCAGGCCTTGGAAGGAATACAACCGCGCCACAGACATTCCCCGCCTGGATAGGGGGCATTATTGACCATGGCCACCTTGACGCCGTTTTCAACGAGTTCCCGGGCACAATCCTCACCGCCCGGTCCGGCACCAATGACCAGCACCTGAATGTCATAATCGCCTTCGGGAATGGGCGAGGCAGCAGCCCCTAGCCAGCCTTCCGGATGTTCAATGGCTTTTTTAAGGTCTTTTAGAAAGAGCGCTGCTTCGGCGCCATTGACCACCCGATGATCTGCCGTGATGGTAATGGGCATGCCTTCCGGACTATTACCGGCAATGGCAATAATGGCGGCGGTTCCCGGCGTGACAATGGCATCAAACTGGGTGATGCCATACATCCCCATATTCGAAATAGTGAAGGTGGGATGCGTATATTCAGGAGGACTGAGCCGCCGCTTACGCGCTTTTTCCACCAGCGGCGTCCATTCGCTCTGGAGTTGTGCCAGATCCTTGCCCTCCACCGCGCGCAACACCGGAACCACCAGCCCACCGTCTTCCGTCGTCGCGGCGATGCCAATATCATGCTGGGCACGCTCCACGATTTTGTCCGTCGGCTGATAAGCAGCATTCACCAGGGGATGTTTGGCCAATGCCTGGGATGCGGCCTTGGCAATAGCCACGGTCAGCGACACTTTGTGCGCTTTGGCGGCACTCATCAGGGCTTCGGGTTTGGCCTTCACGGTGACATGAAATACTGGAATACTCAGGGAGGCCACCATGGCCTGACTGATGGCCTTTTCGATGGCGCTCATCGCCCGCCCGTCTCCAGGTACGGCTGGCTCGGGAACTCGGGCACTGGTCGTGGCGGGTGCAGAACGACCCGCAGCAGCGACAACATCCGCCGCGACAATGACTCCTGCTGGCCCGCTGCCCTGCAAGTGATTCAGGTCCACGCCCTGTTGCCCGGCCAACTGCCGGGCAAAGGGACTGGCTGCTCCCTGCTGAGGACGCGGTGCAGGTTGTGCTCCAGGCACCCGGGCAGACAAATGCTGAGTGACAGAGGGTTGAGCGGAGATTGTAGAAGCGCTGTGAATCTTGTCCAGCACAGCTGCCGACACCGCCGGTCGTGATCCAGAAACAGTGCCAGCTTCGCGCACCTGATCCACAGTTTCTACCAACCAGGCAATAGCATCACCGACCGGCACCACCGCATCCACCGCAACAAGAGGACCGGAAAGATAGCCTTCACGAAAAACTTCCACATCCATGATGGCCTTGTCTGTTTCAATGGTCGCCACCACATCGCCACGCTGGATTTTATCGCCTAGAGATTTTTCCCAGGATACCAGCACGCCTTCCGTCATCGTATCAGAAAGCTGTGGCATTTTAATGGCATGACCCGAAAAGGCTTCAGATGCTGTCGATTCTGAAGCAACGGCCGGCGCACTTTGAGCCGGGACATCCTGAACCGGAGATACGGCTTCACCCGGTGTTTCCGTCAGATAGGCCATGGTCGCACCAACCGGCATAACACTATCCACCGCCGCCAAAGGACCCGCCAGATAGCCGGAGCGGAACACTTCCACATCCATGATCGCTTTGTCAGTTTCGATGGTCGCCACCACATCGCCGCGTTCGACCCGAGCGCCAATGGGTTTTTCCCAGGAAACGACCACACCTTCCGTCATAGTATCGGTCAGTTGCGGCATCTTGATGACGTAAGGTTCAGCCATTTTTCACCCTATTGAGTTTCTGTAGATCAAAACATATCGAGAGAAGTGCGACCTTAGCGGCCAAACATCTTCCTTACTGCAGCAATCACATCCCCGGCATTGGGAATCGCCGCCTTTTCCAGACGATGATTGTAGGGAATGGGAATATCGAGGGCATGCACACGCACCGGCGCCGCATCCAGATCAAAAAAGCATTCTTCATTGATGATGGCCATCACTTCCGAACCAACACCGACCGGAGCCTCGTCTTCTTCCACGATGATGGCATGATGGGTTTTGCGCACACTGGCAGCAATCCCGGCACGATCCAAAGGCTTCAAGGCCCTTAAATCAATCACCTCAGCATCAATACCATACTCGCTGGCCAGTTTTTTGGCCGCATCCAATGCCCAATGCACACTGATGTTGTAGGCAAAAATGCTGACATCCTTACCCGGACGCATGATTTCCACACCTTCCAACGGGGTGAAAAATTCCTCGTCCGGCACTTCGCCCTTAAGGTTATACATGCTTTCATGTTCGATAATCACCACCGGATCATCTGAACGCACGGCACTTTTCAGCAAGCCATAAGCATCCCGAGGGGTAGCGGGGGTCACCACACGCAGGCCAGAAATCCCCATGAATACTTTTTCCATACGCGCCGAATGCTGGGCACCCAGCTGATGAGCCGTACCACCGGGAACGCGCATGACAAAGGGACAACGAATCCGTCCACCCGACATATAATGAATTTTCGCGGCGTTATTCATGAGCTGATCCATAGCCAGCCAGGCAAAGTTCACACTCATGATTTCGACGATGGGGCGGGCACCAACCATAGCGGCACCCACACCAATGCCGGTGTAGCTGTTTTCGGAAATGGGGGTATCAATAACCCGTTGTTCACCATATTTAGCGAAAAGTCCTGAAGTCGCCTTGTAGGTACCGCCAGCGACGCCAATGTCCTCACCCATGGCAAATACCAGCGGGTCACGCGCCATTTCTTCATCGTGGGCACGCAGAATTCCCTGCCAATACATTAACTCAGCCATGGTTGTTGCCTCCTTCGGTATAGACGTAACGCGCTACATCTTCGACGCGCGGTTCCGGGCATTCAATAGCGTAACGCACCACTTCGTTCTCGATTTCGTCTTGAATAGCCTTGTCCATGGCATGGAATTCATCTTCAGTCACCACGCCGGCTTCCACCAGCCGGCGCTTGTAAATGCCGATGGGATCACGCTGCGCCCATTCTTCTACTTCTTCCTTGCTGCGATAGGCACCGGAGTCAGACATGGAATGACCACGCAAACGATAAGTCATAAGCTCCAGGAAATAGGGCTTGCGTTGTTCACGCACATGATTCACGGCTTTTTCGGCATGCGCCATGACAATATCAATGTCTTGCCCATCACATTGCGCCGCCTCAATGCCGTAAGGTGCTACGCGTTTATACTGGTTGATCTCCACCGTCGAACGCTCAATGGCCGTACCAATGCCATACAGGTTGTTTTCGCAGATAAACAGCACCGGCAGGTTCCACAGACTTGCCATGTTCATGGTTTCATGGAACGTACCCTGATTGTTGGCGCCATCCCCCAGAAAACAGATGGAGATTTCCTGACCACCGCGCAACTGGATCGCCTTGGCAAAACCGGCTGCCAGCGGGAAGGGCCCGCCAACCAACGCATAACCGCCCATGAAATGCACGTCTGGGTCGAACAAGTGCATGGAACCACCCCGGCCTTTGGAGCAACCGGCTTCCTTACCGAAAAGCTCGGCCATCAGCGCTTTGGGGTCCATGCCGGATTTGAGGGCATGAATATGGTCCCGATAGCCGGTCACCACATAATCAGAACCCGTTTGGGCTTTCTCTAAAACACCGATCGCACAGGCTTCCTCACCAGGATAAAGGTGTAAAAAACCGCCAATCTGGCGTTCGTGATAAGCTTCCGCACAGCGTTCTTCAAAGCGGCGGGCAAATAGCATTTCACGCAACAGGCGCTTCTGGTCCGTGGCGTCCATGGTCCTCCCAGACAAAATAATGGACCGCGTCCGCAGACGTGGTCATAGTGAAAATTCAGCCAAAGTCTTGGAGATGATGGCCTAGGCTACTGCAAAGCGTCAAGAGTAGGGATATAGCGTGGGCCAATCTAACGCCGTATTCTTAAAAAACCCGCTTGATAAAAAACCAAGCGGGTCACCGCAAAAAGCGCAAACGGCCGTCGTAAAACTTTATTTAACGGTAGTACGCACCATGACACTGGAATTGATTTCAACCCGCTGGTTTTTGAAACGACCAGCCGGGGTCGTGTTGGTAGCAATGGGGTCTTCATAGGAGTAGCCTTTGACCATCATGCGATCCGCAGCAACACCCCGCTTTTCGAGATAACCGGCAACACTGCCCGCTCGCGCCTTGGACAACTTATAGTTATAGGCATAACCTCCTGTTTTGCTGCAATAACCGTTAATATGAAGCGTAGCATCTGGATGCATTTTGGCGAAACCAGCCACCTTATCGAGAACGCCAATATCCGACCCCATCAATTGCGCAGAACCGGTTTTGAAATTGATACCGGTAATGGTGATGGGCTTACTTTCCAGTACAGTACGCTCTACCGGGGCGATAGGTGCAGGCGGTGGTGATGTCGGCGTGGAAACCACTGGAGCTACCGGAGCAGGACCAGCAGGGCAAGGTGTCACCTCATATAAACCACAGCCCGACGCGGCAACGACGGACCCCAATAGCAGTAACTTGGATAATTGCGCAGCATGTTTCATGTTTGGATTCTCCTGAACTCAAAATACGTTAGATGGACAGCCCCGCAGCAGCGAGGCTCCCTTTTGATGAATCGACCGATTCAGAACATGAAACCGGTTTCGACCATGCCACGCAGTTGATTGGTGTTGGCGCCATCAGCCCCTGAGAAACCTAGTCCGGCAGGTGCAGAGGCGGTCACGTAAGAAAGTTCTGCGCGAGCGAAGAAACCACCACTTTGGTAGGTCGGCGTGAGGGTAATAGACCAGGCATGGGAATCGGCGGGGAGATCTGTGAGTGAGGAAGCCACACCACTTGCATTAAGCCCTTCGCCAGGTTTGCCACCGACAGCCAGGTATTCAGCACGAGCTCCCAATGAAATAGTTTTGGTAAAACTATAATCGGCTAGCAAAGAAGCGCCATAATTATTAAACTCATGTGTCACACCTAATAAAGGCGCTTTTGGGGTATGCATGTACTGAACATAAGGTTCAATCATCCAAGGTCCTGAACTGTATTCATATTCGACACCATAAATCTGGCTTTCATTACCGAGCGCACTGTAAGCTACCTCATTGGAACTCAGACGAGATTTACCCAAAGAACCTTGCGCATAAAAACTGAGCGTATTTGCGCCATTGATCGCATAGCTGAGCAGACCACTCATCACATTGTAGCGGTTTGAAAAATATCCATCGTTCCAGGAAACTGAGGCACTGATTGGCCCCGCACTGGCATTAAATTGCACACCACGGCTGATGATGGGTTCCATATCCCAGAGAAGGCCGCGCTCGATATTAATATTTTGATAGGTGAAGCCACCTTCGGCCCCGACGAGAGTCGGTAGCTGCCCAATTTCTACCGAATAGTTAGATGAAGGCGCTATTTTCAAATAGGCCACGGGCAATGCACCAAACTCATTGATATTACTAGATGCCGAAGGAATAGATGCAGCCAAGGTCGGAAAGCTGTAGGCCCCCGCCTGAATATAAAACTGAATAGGACCATTTTCTTTCTGGATGATCACCATACCATTGGTGATGGAAGCCCCCACGCGTTTAGCCCCTAATGTACCTGCATCACCTTGGGGATTATCCTGATAAAAGGCCATACCGCTGGCTACGCCTTGCACATCCAGTTGACCCAATGGTCCGGCACAAAATTTAAGGGGATTCGGCAAAGATAATGGACTGGCATCCGCCACACCGGCGACCAATGGCAGACCAACCAGCATGCTGGCGAGAATTGAACGACGTAAAAACGAATAGTGATTTTTAGTGCTGTAGTGCGACATGTTGACTCCCTGGTTTGTATGAAAAAAATCAAGCCTGTTGTCAAAAAGCAAAATACATGCCCGCACAAGATTTTTATACAACTATATGATTTAAATTATTTTATAAAATTTAACCCCCCAATACCCAAGAAAGTTATCAGCGTGTTATGCCCCACCTTGGGGATCACTGCATCAAATTGGTGCATCAACAAAAAACCCCGGCATAACATGATGTCGGGGTTTGCGTTTCATTACATCAGGAAAATTTTCTGGTTAATTCCCGTTTAAAGTTCTTTCAATATTGGGCAGCGCCGCACCAACACCGGCACCCACCGCACCACCCACGGCTGCACCCACCGCAGGATTGCCAGCAACAACCGTACCCAATACGGCCCCCCCGGCAGCACCAATAGCACCACCACTCAGTGCCCGTTGGCCGGTGGGACTCATGTTTGCACAACCACTCAGTGCAACCACACACAATGCGACCAACAACCATCCACTTTTTCTGGAGCCGCACTCCAAAACCTCAGCATTCATTTTCACTTAACTTACTCCTCTATTTTTCTGTCTCAGTGGACCACTGAGCAGATGAAATTAACGCCTCCAGCCATCATGACCATTATCATGCCGCCAACGACCCGCCCACGGCGGTGGACCGTGATGCTCCCAAGGGCGGGGCCGGTAATAGCGAATGGGCGCAGGCTGCACATAGTATCCTGGCAGTTGGTAGCGTACGGGTGGCGGTGGGGGTGGCGGTGCTGGAACATAATATACGCGGCGCGGAGGCGGCACGTAATATACTGGCGGAGGCGCGTAAACTGGTGCGGCATAATAACCGGGGTTATTCCCTAAAACCACGCTTAAACCAGGAACAGCAACGCCTAAGGATAAATCACTATCCGCCCACGCAGGACTGCTTAAACCGGCAAATAGCCCTACAAATGCCAAAAATTGCGGTATGCGATGAATAGGGTGGGTCCATATCTTTATCATGTGGCCTCCTTGGGCTGTCAGACTCATCAAGATATATACGTTTGCAGATAAGCACGCGAATTAACGTGAGTTATCGGACTAACCCATCACTCTAGCAAGAAGCTTGCCAGATCAGTACCTATATTTTTCAATCCGTTAAAAATACCCCCTGTAGCCAAATAACCACAGTAATGCATCCAAAAACAAAAACCACTGGTTTTTTATTGTGTTGCCATGTCGCCTAAGGCTTCTGATTCAGACTGTAGACGCAGTTCTGCGTCGTAAATCATCCAAAACCGACTCCGTTCCAATTTTTTGGCCTTGATGGCATACAAGGCCTGATCGGCACAACGTAGCATCACATCCTGATTTTCTATCATCCCGGCATCCTTGCAAAAATAAATACCAAGACTGACCCGTACGGGCAGCAGCACACCGTGGGACAACTTGGCCGGAGATTCCAGAGCACGTTCCAAACGCAGCAGAACGTCCTCCAATACCTGACGCTTCTCCAATCCTTCGAAGAGGAGTACAAATTCGTCTCCGCCCCAACGGGCTACACAATCAGCGCTACGCAACGCCTCTTCCAGCCTTCGGGCGATAATCACCAGTAAAGCATCTCCAGCATCATGTCCGTATTGATCATTGACCCTTTTAAAATCATCCACATCCAGAATACCTAATGCGATGGATTGACTATTTTGACTGGCACGCGCCAACCCCTTTTGTAATCGCTCATTCAGTAGGCGACGATTCGCCAATCCGGTAAGACTGTCGTAATAAGCCACCTTGCGAATTTCGGCTTCCGCATCGGCCAATGCGTTATGGCGCTTCCAGAGAGTAAGAGCCAGCCCCACACTACTTACCAACTGGCCAATAAGTGCTTTTAGCGCTTGGCTAAAGTGTTTGGTTTTGGCATGGGCAACCACCAGCACCGCTTCCACCTGCGCTGCGTCCTGCAAAATAATCGGGTAGGCAATCATGCTCCGAATCCGGCGTAGCTGTGGACGCTTTTCCATTACTGGCGAATTTTCCGTCACTTCATCACGGAACCTGATTTCTTCTGCCTGACCCGAGCGAAACACTCGCTCAGGAAGAAAACTACCATTACGAAGATCTTTCAGATTTGGTGCGGTTATCCAGGTAACTAAACTTTCACGCAAATCCTTTTGATCAGCCTCCAGAACCGATATTTGCAGAGATTCAGTCATCGGATCGGGACCGAGCACGAACGCCGCAACGGCATTGGTTTCACGAACAATCGTTTCTACCAGACGCGCATACATGGCTTTTGGTTTTGTCTGGATCAGAAGAGATTGCTGCATCAAAAGTGCCGCTTGCTGATACTGCCGCAAATCGAGCAGCTGCCGCAAAAAGCGCACAGAAAGACGATCCAGAATCAGCAGAAAAAGCAAAATGGCTATAAAAGGGATGCTTTGCCAGATATTCTGGCGCCAAAAATTGTGAGCAAATGCTGAAGAAGACCAGCGCACATAAGCCGTCCACGGGTAACCCGGCACCTCAACGCGCAGATAGTGTCCCGTCCAACGATCCTGTGGAGCAGGAAGTTGCCATGTTCCACTTTTCCAAAAAGCCACCGGGATATGACTCGCACCCGTAATCAGAATATCCATATCGGCGGGGGTATGGATATTTTTCAGGCGCGAAAGACGAAACGGAGACCCGATATAGCCGACAACCTGTCCCTGGTGATTCAATAAATGTTCGCGCATGGGCATTACCCAAATTTTATTCTTCAACAAAACAACGCGACGTCCAATCAGATAATCCGGATTTCTCTTGAGCTGAGTAAATTCCGTCACTTTTAGCAACGGAATTGGTGATTGCCCCTCACTTGACCAGATAATTTTTTTTGCCTGAGCATCCAACAAGTGGATGGCAGCAATTCCACGATGCGTACTCTGGAAGGTGATCATGGCTGACTTTTTTGCTGATGTGAGTAACTGCGGATTTTGGTCCAGTTCCAGTAAGGAGCGACGAAAGAACGTCAGGTCATGAAAATGGCCATCCAGATTTCCTGCTAATTGATCGGCAATACTGCGCAAGGCAATCTCACCTCTATACCGATACTCCTTATGCAAGGATGCTCGCAAATCTTCGGCTCGCCATCCCCACAAGGCAATAAATAAAACGGCCATTCCGATAAAAAATAAGTGCAGCAAAAAAACAGGAGAATATTGTATCGTCGAAAGGAGCCGTTTAGTTCGGTGCATGTCGATTTTTATTCGCGTTGCTCAAGATGAATGGCCTCACGAACCAGCTCCTGAATTTCTGTTTCGATATGATTCAGGGTCTGATCCAGATAACCCTGTTCAGGATTGGACTTCACGCTGACCAAACGATGATGGGCGGCAACAATGGGATGATCTTCCGCTGCCCCATGTTCGCGCAGAAAGGCTACCAATGGGCAGGGTGGCGGCGTCGTGACAGAAATATCAATCCAGCCACGTCGCAACGCATCCATCAAGGGGCGTCGTAAGAGGTGTGCTGCATAGGCGCCCAATAAACTGGCAGGATGCTTAGCACTGCCTTCGGGCAAATCATAGCCCTGAACAACCATGGCCATCAGTGCATCGGCAGGCATTGGCCTGGCAATGGCATAACCCTGTATAAAATCCAGATGCAAAGCGCGCATGGCATCCAGAATGGGTAGCGTTTCGACTCCTTCTATCACCGACTCGGCATTCAAGGCGTTAGCCAACAGTTCCAACGATTTTTTGCTGATTGATGGAATATTCGGGCTGAAAATAGGCCACGACATCTTCAGGAAAGCGCCACGCGCCCGACTCCCTGGTAGTCACCGGCTTTCTCAGGATAGTGGTTTTCTTTATAGACTGACTCACAGTCAAGGCCTCTTCCAAAGAAAATGGTTACTTAACACTATGGCAGTAAAGCAATTTGTGTCAATCCAAGCGATTCGGGCAAGGCAAACATGCGGTTCATATTTTGAACTGCCTGCCCCGCCGCGCCCTTCACCAGATTATCGATGACGGACAGAACCACCACCTGCCCTGGACGGGGCTGATGCACGGCAATACGACAAACATTGGCCCCGCGCACGGAGCGTGTTGCCGGATGACTGCCAAATGGCAGCACATCAACAAATGGCTCCTGCGCGTAACGCTCTGCAAACAAGGCTTGCAAGGCAGCGTCACTCAACGGTTGCTGTAACTGTCCGTACAAGGTGGCATGAATGCCACGAATCATGGGCATCAGGTGCGGCGTGAACTGTAGTTCAATCGTCTCGCCGCTCAGTTTTGAGAGAGTTGCCTCAATTTCGGGACGATGACGGTGACCACTCACCCCATAGGCAGCGACACTGTCTGCCGCTTCCGGCACGATCAGGTTCACCCGTCCAGTGCGGCCCGCACCGCTCACCCCCGATTTGCAATCTGCAATCAGTGTGTCTTGATGTAATAATCCCGCCTCCAGCAAGGGGGCGAACCCAAGAATGACTGCGGTTGGATAACATCCAGGATTGGCAATCAGGCGCGATTGGGCAATGTGTTCCCGAAAATATTCCGGCAGCCCATAACAAGCTGCACGCAACGCTTCAGGTGCCCGATGCGCCATGCCATACCAATGCGCAAACACTTCCGCATCGGCCAACCGAAAATCCGCACCGAGGTCAATCACACGCACGTCATGAGCCAGCAATTCCGGGGCACTATCCATGGCCACGCCATGGGGCGTCGCAAAAAATACGACATCCAGTTTTGCCAAGATCTCTGGATCGGGGGCCGTGTAACAAAGATCACACATTCCCCGCAGATTGGGAAAATGGGTATCTACGCGTTCTCCCGCTTCAGCACGAGAGGTGATGACCTGCACTGTCACTTCGGGATGAGGAAGCAACAAGCGCAACAATTCCACGCCGGTGTAGCCGGTACCACCCACAATGCCCGCACGAATCATGCTGTAACCTCCTGTCCTAAATCACAAAAAAGCCGCCCATAGGCGGCTTTTACGATCCAAAGCAGTTTTATTAACGCTTGGAGAACTGATGACTACGCCGCGCCTTATGCTTGCCGACTTTCTTACGTTCCACTTCGCGGGCATCCCGGGTCACAAAACCCGCACCACGGAGCGGACGCCGCAAGGTTTCGTCATAAACCATCAGGGCACGGGTAATCCCGTGGCGAATGGCACCCGCCTGTCCACTGGCGCCACCTCCGCTGACATTCACCAGAATATCAAACTGGCTGCCGTGGCCGGTCAGTTCCAGTGGCTGCATGACAACCATGCGCGATGTCTCGCGACCGAAGTATTCTTCTAGACTGCGCTTGTTGATAACAATCTTGCCAGAGCCTCGACGCAAATAAACCCGTGCAGTTGCGCTCTTGCGCCGACCAGTGCCGTAATATTGTTCCATAATAGTGCTTACCTTAAATATCTAAAGTCTGAGGCTGTTGCGCAGAATGGGGATGCTCGGAACCACTATACACCTTGAGCTTCCGGTACATAGCGCGGCCCAGGGAGTTTTTTGGAAGCATTCCCTTGACGGCAATTTCGATAATCCGCTCTGGGTGCGTTTCCATCATCTTTTCAAAAGAAGCACTCTTCAGATTGCCGACATAGCCGGTATGATGATAGTACATCTTGTCTTTGGCCTTGTTGCCGGTCACCGCGATCTTGTCGGCGTTGATCACAATAATATGATCTCCGATGTCGGCATGGGGGGTAAATTCGGGCTTATGCTTACCGCGCAGGCGGGTAGCCACCTCTACAGAAAGACGGCCCAGCACTTTATCGGTCGCATCTACGACGAACCAGTCTCCCTGTACTTCATGAGACTTGGCAGAATAGGTCTTCATCACAAAACTCCGGCTTCGGGTTTTTCACTGAGGGGCGGGAGATTAGCGATGAAACGGTGCCATGTCAAGGCATATGCGGGCTGGTGAACAACGCAAATTTCTCAACCCATCCCCAAGGGCGCCAGCAACCAGCCGAATAGCAGAATCAATATGCCCAATGCGGCAAAAGTTTCCCAACTGCGCCGGCGCAGCAGACGGTCGGGGTTGCTGAGCACGGACGGTTTCCACAAGGTACTGAGATAGTAAGCAAAAGAAAAGGCGCTACCGAGAGCAATCAGAATGGCCAACCAATAGGCCTGGTCGTGCACATCGGCAATAATGACCAGCAGTTTGGCAAAAAAACCGATACTCGGCGGCATTCCAGCCAGAGCGAGCAGAGTCAGACCCAGGAGCCCGGCCAGCACCGGCTGGCGCTCTCGCAGTGCTGCCCAGGGGATGGCAATACTGTTTTCCGGTAGCGCCGACAGGCCCATGAAAGTACCCATGTTCATCAGACCATAC
Source organism: Acidithiobacillus concretivorus (assembly GCF_018853445.1). GTDB lineage: Bacteria > Pseudomonadota > Gammaproteobacteria > Acidithiobacillales > Acidithiobacillaceae > Acidithiobacillus > Acidithiobacillus concretivorus. The sequence continues at coordinate 17,172 of NZ_JABELD010000035.1, read as the reverse complement.
ACCAAGGCATAAATAGCGCCCGCCATAATACCCAAGGGACCGGCCGCAAGGGCGGCCAGAAAGTAACCGGCATGGGCAATTGCCGAATAGCCCAACATTCTTCGCAAGTGACCGGCGCGATAAGCCAGGACGTTACCCACTATAATGCTGGTGGCCGCAATGACGGCGATGGGTATTTCCAGCTTTGGCGTTGCGGCCACCAGGGTAATCAGCGCCCCCATGATCGCGACTTTCGCCACGCCACCCAGAAAAATCAGAAACGGCGCTGGCGCGCCTTGATAAATGTCTGCGACCCAGGCATGAAAAGGCGCGGCGGCAATTTCGAAACTCAAGGCGGCCAGTAAGGCCAGCACGCCCATCAATCCGAATACATTGGATGTCATATCACCCATTGGCGGAATCACTGCCAGACTGCCATCGCCCAGATAAATCAAGGCAATACCAATGGCAAACTGGGCCGACGCAAGCCCGGCCAGCACCGCATATTTAAAGGCGGATTCTACGGCTGCACGACTGCTGCCAGGCCAGGCCAGCAACGCAAAAAAAGGTAATACCTGCAGCTCCAGGCCAACAAACATCAACAGGAGATTCTGGGCACTCACCAAAATCAGACTACCCGCCAACATAGTCAGCAACAGCCCGACCAAACTGCCTGTCATTTTTCGGGAAAGTGGATGAAAGGTGATAAAAAACAGTCCCGCCGCCATGGCCAGGCTCAAATAGACACCGAGAAGAGTGGCGCTGAGATCCCAGTACAGATCAGCTCCCAGGGCCATATGCTCGACGAAAATACTGGCTGCAGCAGCAATGCTGCTGATTCCGCCTAACCAGGGCATGAGTCGGCCCAGCCGCAGGGCATCAGCGAGAAAGGCCATCAGTGCCGCAGCACCAACAATGAGTAGTGGCAGCAGGGTTGGACTATAAGCCATGACCACCTCCGGCAATGACATCTCCACTATGAATGGAGAGCAGGGTACCCAGATGAGCAAGAATGACTTGGGGATCCAGCCCGAGCCACAAGGTCAGTAGCCCCAGCACCCAGAACAGCAACCACTCGCTCTGCTGCAAATCCGCCAGTGTATCCGGCAAGGTTTCGTTCAGCGGACCCAGCATGATCCGCTCGTAGGCGCGTAAAAAATAAACCACACCCGCGAGAATCCCCAAGGTCGCCAATCCAGCCGCCCAAGGTAGCGCCTGAAAGGCCCCTGCCAGACTGAGAAACTCTCCAGGAAAATTGGCCAGCCCCGGCAACCCCATTCCTGCCAGAAAGAAAAAAAGCATCCAGGCACCGAGGCGGGGAGCACGTCGAAACAAGCCTCCCAGACCTGCCCATTCTCCAGTCAAACCCCGGCTTTCCATAATGCTGACTACGCCGAACAGTCCTGCCGAGACCACGCCGTGCGCAATCAGCAAAAACACGCTGCCATGTATCGCCTGCGTTTGCAGGGCAAACAGTCCGAGAGCCACCAGATTCATGTGGCTGACACTGGCCCAGGCTGCAAAAAGGCGAAGGTTGGCAGCATTGAGGGCGAGGAAGGCCCCATACAGGGTTCCGATTGCGCCGAGAATAATGCCGACCGGGGCAAACTCCAGTGCCGCCTGGGGAAGCATGGGAATAGCAAAATGAATCAGGCCATAGGCACCCGCCGTCACTGCGGCCCCCGAGAGAAACACACTCCCCGCCGGCGCGGCATTGCCGTAGCCCGTACCCGCCCAACTATGCAGAGGGAAAAGTGGCATTTTGACCGCCAGACCGGCGACCATACCCAAAAACAGCCAGATACCGAGACCCCCGGTAATACGGGTGTCAGCAAGTTGCAAAATGGAAAAATTGTAGATTCCAGTCTGCTGACCGTGGAGGACATAGACCACAACCAGTGCGACCAGAAAAAGTAACGACCCAACGAAGGTGTACAACAGAAACTGTAGAGCAGCAGCACGACTTTTGTGGCCACTGCGCAAAATCAGGAAAGCTCCCGCCAACGCGAGGATTTCATAAAAAATATAAAACATCAGGACATTCTGAGCGAAAAATATCCCGAACAAAGCCCCGGACATCACCAGCACGGCGCTCGCCAGCGCCCGGAATTCTGGTAAGCGCCAGGCAAAAGCCAGACTCACCGGAATCAGCAAAGCGCACAGCAGCGCCAGGGTGCTGCCCAGGGGGCCAGCGTGTAAGGTCCAAAGACTACCCAGATAGGGAATATGTAGAGCATGCCCTAAAGTGCCGCTGGCTCCTGGGGCAAAACGCTGAATCAACGCCAACAACAATTCGACCAGTGCGATGCTCATTGCAAAGTACTGACCGCTTTGTTTTTGCGCAGAAAGCCACAGCGCCGCACCCCATGGGAGAAGAATCAACACCGTTACAAGGATCACAACAAGTACCCCCAGGCGATGAAGAGCAGCACTACCAGCCCCAGAATCATGCCGCTGGCATAGCGACTGATCAGGCCATTTTCGCCTGCTTCCAGAGCACGGCTACCGAGTCCGAAACCATCTCGCAACCCGCCGAGCAGCATCAGTTGAAAACCACCCTGCTCAATCAGTCGGTCCAGAATACCGGCCAATGCGTACCAGATGGGCGGAAAAATGCGTAGAAAAATCCGGTCAAAAAACCAGGCATTGAATAAAAAAGTGATGCGACTGAGACCACGACCTTCACGCTCCCATTGTGCGGCTTTGTAGGCAATGGCAATACCAATCAGGGTGGCCACTGAACCCGCCACCTGCAGAAAAATATTCACACCCCCCGACGGGGCTGGCGGCATGCCCAACTCTGGAGCCAGCCAGGGTAACCAGATTTTCGGACCCGGCCAGCCCGGCGGAAACTGCAGCCAGCCAATACCAATACTGGCAATGGCCAGGATTCCCAGAGGAATTTTCATGCCCCAACCCATCTGATAGGGCTCTCCCGGCTTTTCCGGGCCTTCAAACACCAGAAAATACAGCCGAAACGCATAAATCGCCGTAAACACCGCGCCCAGCAATGCCAGCACCCAGAGCAGCTTGCCACCGGGGACGATAAATGCCGTGGCAATAATGGCATCCTTACTATAAAAAGAAGCCGAAATTACCGGTACGGCAGCCAGGGCAAAAATACCCGCCAAAAACGTCCAGCGTAAAAAGGGTTGCTGCTTTTTGAGACCACCCATCTGGCGAATATCATGATTATCACTGTAGATGAGAATGACCACACCTGCCCCCATAAACAACAGCGCCTTGAAACAAGCATGTACCAGCAGGTGAAAAAGACCGAGCGAAGGGGCACCAATGCCCACCCCGAGGAACATGTAGCCCAGCTGGCTGATGGTAGAGTAGGCCAGCACCCGCTTGATATCCACCTGCGCAATACCGCAACTTGCCGCATACAGAGCAGTAAAAGCCCCACTCAATCCAATCACCCAGAGCATCCCGGGGACTGCTGCAAAAACTGGGTACAGACGAATACACAAATACACGCCGGCGGTCACCATGGTAGCCGCATGAATCAGGGCGGAGACCGTACTGGGGCCAGCCATGGAATCAGGCAACCAGATATGCAGAGGAAACTGCGCAGATTTGGCGACAGCACCAATCAACACCAAAATTCCCGCTATGGTGAGGGCCAGCAGATCGGGATGAGCCGCCACAGCCGCAAACAGGGTGTGGTAATTAAGGGTGTGATATTCGGCAAAAAGGATAAATATTGCCAATGCCAGTGCCGTATCCCCAATACGGGTCACCACAAATGCCTTGCGCCCGGCCCAGGCATTTTCCTGTTTGCGATACCAGTGCGCCACCAGGGCATAAGAACACAAGCCGACCGTCTCCCAGCCCAGGTACAGAAGCAGCAGGTTATCTGCCATGGTGAGAATCAGCATTCCGCCCACAAATAAGTTCAAATAAAAATAGTAGCGCCGCTCGCCGTAATCGCCGTTCAGATATTGCTGGGAAAACAGATGGATCAGAAAACCTACAAAGGCGGCAATACTGATCATGACCAAAGTCACTTGATCTACATGAAAGCATATATTGGCATGGAAATTACCCACCGAAATCCAGGTCCAGACCTGATCATGGAGATTGGGATCGCGACCGTGGGTCAGCCAGACCGCGAATACCACCAGGGTGGACAGGAAGGGCATGGTTGCGGCCATACGCCCCATTTGCCGTGGCGAAAAATGTTCGCCAAAAATACCATTTAGCAAAGCACCCAGCAGGGGAAAACCAGGGATTAGAAAAAGCCACTCATTCATCGACTTCCTCCCGAAGCTGCCGCAGGTTATCCACCGTATCCCCGCCCAGTTCTTGCTTGACGCGCAACAACAAAGCCAGAGTCAAAGCCAGGGCGGCACCACTCAGCGCCATCATGAACACCACCAGCACTTGCCCGGTGACAGAATGCCAGCGGGCACCTCCGGCCAGAGCAATGACCATGGCAGCGTTAAAGAGTAATTCAATGCCCAGTAACAAAAAAATGAGATTACGGCGCAAAATGATCAACGCCAATCCAACCACAAAAAGCAATGCGGCAATCACCAGTGTGAGCTCAAGCGTCATGATCATCCCTCCGATGAATTGCCAGCACAGCGGCGATCACGGCAAAAAGCAGCAGCGCCACGGCTTCCGTGAGCCAGAGATAGGGACCGAAAAGGGCACGTCCTACCGTACCTGGACCTATTTCCTGAATAACCACCATTAGATCCGGGCGACGGCTGAAAAGGAGAATCAGGATGGCCGTTAGCAGAACCACCAGCACCGCTGGCCACCAGAAACCCTGACGCCAGCGCGGTTCTTCCCGGGTCGTCAGAGGAGTGCGTAACAACATGATGGCAAAAAGAAAAAGGACCAGAATAGCGCCCACATACAACATCACTTCCAGGGCCGCGACAAAGGGTGCTCCCAGCACCAAAAACAAAACACTCAAGGCCAGCAGGCTGACTCCCAGGTTCACCGCGCCATGCATGGGATCACGGACTACCAGCAGTGCGGCTCCGATCGTGAGAATAATCAACAATAACAGCGAGATCAGAAAAATCGTCATGGCAGATTACTCCGGACATTGACGGGAGTTTTTTCGTTGATGCCCGCGCCTTTATCCTTATCTTGCAGAGCCACTCCGGAATGCCGATAAAAATTGTAATGCGGATGCTTACCCGTCCCGTCAATGAGCAACGCCTCTTTTTCGTAGATAAAATCAGCGTGATGTTCTTTACTGAAAGCAAATTCATCGAGGAGCTGGATGGCCAGCGTCGGACAGGCCTCTTCACAGAGGCCGCAATAAATGCAACGGGAAAAATTAATGCGGAACGTCAGGGGATAGCGGCGCGTGTCAGGGCGCTCTGCGGCTTGCAATTCAATGCAGCGCGTCGGACATACCGCAGAACAAAGTTGGCAGGCCACGCAACGCTCATCACCGTCGGGATCACGCGTAAGTACGGGCCGCCCCCGCCAGCGTGGCGGTAAGTTTAAAGGCTCCTCAGGATAGCTGACGGTTGAAGTTCGGCCCAGCTGACGCAAAGTTGTCCACAGCCCTGCACCCAGTTCGGAGATATTGCCCCAGACACTCATGCCAGCCTCCACAAAGCTGCCGCCAAAGCTGTCGCAAGCACATTGAATAATGCCAGTGGCAAAAGCACTTTCCAGCCCAAGGCCATTAACTGGTCATAACGTGGTCGTGGCAAGGTCGCCCGCAACCAGAAAAACACGAAAATCACTGCTGTCGTCTTGACCAACAACCATATCCATCCGGGCAGCCAGGGACCATGCCAGCCGCCGAGGTAGAGCAGCGCCGTCAGCACTGCAATCAAGGTCAGGCCAAGGTACTCCCCCAGAAAGAAATACCCAAAGCGCATTCCTCCGTATTCCGTATTAAATCCAGCCACTAATTCACTTTCCGCTTCGGGCAAATCAAAGGGAAGGCGGTGGGTTTCGGCCACACCGGCTATCAGAAAAATGATAAAACCCAGAGGTTGAAGGACGATATAGGGCAGACTTTGCGCAGCGACAATCCCGTTGAGGGACAGCGATCCACTCAGCAAAACCACACCCAAAAGGGCCAGTCCCATGGGTAACTCATAGCTGACTAACTGGGCTACTGCCCGGACTGCGCCCAGCAGGGAAAACTTGTTGCCCGAAGCCCAGCCCCCCAGAAATACGCCGTAGGCATTCAGGGAACTCATAGCCAGAATGAACAACAAACCGATATTCCAGTTGCCCGCCCAGGAAAAATGATGATCCAGCGGCACCACGGCAAAGCTGGCCAAAGCGCTGAAGGCCACCAGAACCGGCGCCGCCCGGTAAAGTACCGGATCGGCAAAATCGGGCACAAAATTTTCTTTGCTCATCAACTTGAGGGCATCGGCAAGCGCCTGGCCGATGCCCAGAGGACCCAGTCGATTGGGGCCCAGACGATTCTGCAGAAAACCCAGAACCCGCCGCTCTGCAAAGACCAGAAAACCCGCCACGCCCAGCAAAACCAGGGTGGTAAACAACATGCCCAGAGCCATCAGAAAAAGCATCATTGGCGTTACTCCCAGCTGACTTCGACGGGATCACCAGGATATAAGCCCAGCTCGGCGAAACCTTCCTGATCAATGGCAATGACTCCCTGGACCATTTCTGCACAGGCAATAACCGGCAACTGCAGATCTCCGCAAGGACCATGCAAGGTAGCAGTCACGGCCTGAACATCCGGATGCACCCGCAAACCCCGGGCCGGAGCCAGAGAATGCAGTTCGTCTGCGGTGTCAGCCAGCGTTTCCCCACCATACCAGCGAAAAATATCGAGTTCCCATTGCTCGGGCGTCACCGTCCGGGTTGCCGGAAGTGCTGCGATTTCAAAGCGAGCGCGAATAGTGTCTGGCAACAAAACTCCGGGGCCCTCTGGGTCTGGCCGTTCAGGACACAGAAAATGCAAATAAAAATCCAGCCGTTTTTGCCAGGCTTCGTGCAATTGCAGCATTTCAGCCAGACGACCCAGCCAAAACAAAGGCGGCGGCGGACCAAGCGGGTGTTTCAAGCCACCGGCAGCCTCGGGAAAGCCGCTGCCATGCACGGCCGGGTGCAGCACCTGCGCCTCGCGGCGATAAACCGGTGAAAACGCCTGAATCCGGCCTTCATAATTTACAAATAAACCAGCCCGCTCAGGAAAGGCCGCCACGGGTATTAAGGCCTCTGCGCTTCTGGCCGTTTCCGAATCAACCATATCCAGCAAGGTCAGACTATCCAGACCTGGAGCGAGCGTTCGCCAGGTACCCGCCCCCCAGTCTTCGCCCAAGGGATCAGCGCCCAAACAAAGCAGATGATTGATTTTACGTTGCCGCAAGGCCTGCTGCAGGCGCTCGGTATGACCGTCTGCCGCAAAATAAGCGGCCCCAAACAAATTGGGTCGATTGACAAAAGCACCAGCCCGGGCATTGGCAGGCAGTTTTTCCAGGGTTTTGCGCAGTGCATACAAACCAGATGGGCCCAGGGTTTCTGCGGTGGCCAACAGTACCGGAAACCGCCCCCCCTGCAAACAGGGATCATCCGCTAATTGGGCAACCAGATCACGCAAGGCACTGGGGCGTAAAGGCCGATAATCCCCTTTTTGGGCCAGTTCGGTCCGGCTGCTGGCCAGCACCGTCAAACGGGCACCCTGACGCAATGCCTGACGTACGGCAAAACCCGCCATGGGCGCAATGCTGTCCAGATCGCCGATGACCACAATGCGGTCGGCCGCCGCCACTTCCTGCAAACTGGGCGCCTGCGGAAGTGCCAGACATTGTTGCGCCAAAGCTTCTGCCCAAGAACTGGTTACCGCAGCAAAAGGCGCATGCAGGCAGTCTGCCAACGCAAATAGACCCAGATTACTTTGCAGATCTTCACGCGGGGAGCCCAGAAAGCCACTGCGTCCTTCTTCCAGACGGCTGGCCAGCTGACGCAAGACGGCATCCTGACGGCTGGGTTCCCCCTTGAGGCGAGGCTGCAGAGGCCGGGAATTTGCCGTCACGTAGGGAAAAGCATAGCGACCCCGGTCACAGAGGAAGTGGCCATTTATTTCCGGCCGTATGCGGTTTCGTATGCGGCGCAGGGTTCCCAGACGCGCTCCGGGGGTCGTGTTGCAACCCACCGCGCAATGAGGACACACCGAAGGACCCTGCTGCAAATCCCAAACCCTGACGTAATTATGACGAAAAACCTTGTCCGTAAATACACCCGTCGGGCAGACCTCGACCAGATTCCCACTGAAAGGACTTTCCAGTGGCCCATCTTCCAGACGTCCAAAACTGACCCGGTTGCGGGAGCCGAACACCCCGAAATCTTCGCCCTGAGCCGCATCCTGATAAAAACGCACGCAGCGATAGCAGGTAATACAGCGATTCATTTCCTGATAGACCAAAGGGCCGAGGTCCTGATTGCGATAGGTACGCTTCGGGCCGCTGTAACGGCGCACACTATGTCCGGTCTGCACCGTCATATCCTGAAGATGACATTGTCCACCCTCATCACAGACCGGACAGTCCAGCGGATGGTTGGTCATCAATAGTTCAATGATCTCCCGATGCTCGGTATGCACGTCGTCTTCCAGAGTAACCAGTTGCAGACCAACGCTGGCCGGCAGCAGGCAGGCCATGGTAATCCGGGGTGGATGTTTGCTGTCATGGGAGTACATTTTCACGGCACATTGCCGACAAGCCCCCAGACTTCCCAAAGCGGGATGAAAACAAAAATAGGGGATCTGCTGATCTTTTCCAGCGGCAATAGCCGCCTCCAGCACGTTCTGTCCGGGGATGAAGGGAATCTCCTGACCATCCAGAAAAAATACATGCTTCATGATTGAGGCCCCCGATATGGACAATGACCCAGGCGAACATGCGCCTCAAAATCATCCGCAAAGGCATGTAAACCCGAAAGCACCGGCATCAGCGCTCCCGGAGCCAACGCACAAAAACTGTTGGGCGCAATTTGTCCACCGAGCTGATGCAGGGTCGCAATATCCTCGGCACTGCCCGCCCCAGCCTCAATCCGCTCCAGCAACCAGCGCACATAGGGCAGGCCTTCCCGGCAGGGGGTGCAGAACCCACACGATTCGCGCGCAAAAAAACGGGTCGTCGCCACCAGAAAATCGACGGGGCACTGCCGATCATCCATCAGAATGAAGCCCCCTGTACCCAGTCGGGAACCGACTTTGGCCACCGCATCAAAATGCATGGGCGTATCGAAGTGTTCGGGCATCAGAAAGGGCGTGGAGGAGCCACCCGGCAACACCGCGCGCAAAGTGCGCCCTGGCTGCAGACCTCCAGCATGTTCAAACAGTATTTCCTGAGCAGTCGTTCCCATGGGCAATTCAAACACGCCGGGGCGTTTCGCAGGGCCGCAGACACTGTACAATTTGCTGCCCACGCCGCCATTGACGCCCAGACTGCGAAACCAGTCCGCGCCGTGCGCGAAAATACCCGGCAAATGCGCAATACTTTCGGCGTTGTTGACGGTGGTCGGTTGCTGCCAGAGCCCCTGTTGACTGATATGCGGAGGTTTTTTACGCGGGTTTGCGCGTTTGCCTTCAATGGCATTGAGAATGGCCGAATCTTCGCCACAAATATAGCGTCCCAAAGAAACATGAATATCCAGGCGCAAATCGCCATCAGGCAAGCGCATTAATCCCGCCTCGCGGGCCTGATGCAGTGCTTTTTCCAAAACACGGGCGCCCGCTGCATATTCACCCCGTACAAAAACGACGGCAAAGCGCACTCCCAGAGCGTGGGCCGCGATGAACATGCCTTCCAGAATATGGTGCGGAGCCCCGAAAAGCAGAGCCCGGTCCTTGATACTGCCTGGCTCGGTTTCATCCAGATTGCAAACCAGATAACGCGGTTCTGGAGCATCTGCTCCGCGCAGCCGCCATTTGAGTCCCGTCGGAAAGCCCGCACCACCACAACCCCGAAGCCCGGATTTTTCTAGTTCCGCAATAATATCAGCGGGATCCATCTGCACGGCTCTGGCAAGCCCCACATACCCCCCGGCATTCCGGTAAGCGCGCAGATCGGCCGGATCGGGATCTGCAAAATGTCGGCTCAGGATGGCTTCCATATATCCGCCTCCAGTTGTGCCAAAAGCTGAGTCAATGCCTGGGTATCCACCGGCCCCAGCGCCTGGTCATCCACCATCAGGGCGGGGGCCCGATCACAGAGGCCCATGCAGACATGCGGTATCACCGTCAGCTTGCCACTGCGACTGACCTCACCGAGATCCACGCCCGAATGCTGGCGGGCCTGGGCCAGGATATCCTGAGCCCCGGCCATATGGCAGGCGATGCTGTCACAGATGCGCAGAACATGGGTGCCCACCGGTTCACGCAACACCAGACTGTAAAAGGTACAAAGCTCTTCAACCTTGACCGGACTCAACCCGGTCAAGGACGCTGCCAGACGTAATGCCTCCCCGTCAATGTAGCCTCGGGCCTTTTGCAGGACCTGCAGGACTTCACTGATGGCGGCTTCTGGAACAGGTGACGTCGCCACCAGATCCTGCAACCTGGCGAGAAGCGACGCATCATTCAAGTCAACGATCGAGGTCGGCGAGGACATAATCTATGGATCCAATCGTGGCAATAAAATCGGGGAGAGCCGTATCGCGCCCCAGTTCAGTAATCAGCTGAACGTGGGGAAAGGAAGGAGTCCGTACCCTGAGCCGGTATGGGTGGGCGCTGCCATCAGCCACAATGTAATAGGCGAGCATGCCGCGCGCCGACTCAGTGATGCTCAGCACCTGTCCTGCAGGAGGACCGATTTCGCCCGCCATCTGCTCGAAATGATGAATCAGCGTCTCAATATCCCGCAAGGTATGGTCTTTGGGTGGCAGGGCATACCGGGCGTCAGCAGCCAGAGTTGCGCCATCCGGCATTTTGTCGGCGAGCTGACGAAGCATCCGGATACTTTCGCGAATTTCATCAATATGCAGTTGAGCCCTGGCTAAAGCATCTCCATCGGTGGAGGTCGGCACCTCAAAATCAAGAACATCGTATAGCCCGTAGGGGGCTGCTTTGCGCATATCCCAGGCTTTGCCCGTACTGCGCAAGACAATACCCGAAGCACCCCACTTTTCTGCCTGCGCCGCTGACAACACCCCAATCCCCTGAGTGCGGGCACGGAAAATGGGATTCCCTACGGTGAGGGTCTCCGTATCCCGCAAACCCGACTCCACTTTCTGGAGGACTTGCAGCAGATCATCGCGCCAGTCCTCCGGCAAATCAGCCGCTACTCCACCAATCCGAAAAAACTGTGGATGCAGGCGCCCGCCTGTATATTTTTCGATCAGATCGAGCAACAACGCTCTATCCCGAAACGCATAAAATGCCGGTCCCATGGTGCCGAGATCATTTCCATAGCTTCCCAACCACACCAAATGGGAAGATATCCGGCAGATTTCCGCCAACAAAGTCCGGATACCTTCGGCACGATCCGGCAATTGCAAATCCGCCAGCATCTCCACCGCACGGACATAGGGAAACTCGCCCAGGATGCCCCCCAGATAATCCACCCGGTCGGTGTAGGGAATAAAATTATGGAAGGTATGTCCCTCGGCTATTTTTTCTACCCCCCGATGGTGATAACCAATATCGGGGTCCACGCTGGCAATTTTTTCCTCGGAAATTTTCAGTACAAAGCGCAAAATTCCGTGCGTTCCGGGATGATGTGGGCCAACATTCAGAATCGTCTGCCCGGATTCTGGAGGTAACACCTCGTCGCTGTAGGCTTTGAGTGCTTCCTGCAAATCGGTTTTACTCAAACGATAGGCGGGGCGCTCTGTGGCGCGGATGGCTTCGCTTTTTCGTAGCGGGTGCCCTTCCCAGAGGGGCGGGAGTAAAATACGCCGCAAATCCGGGTGGCCACTGAACTGCAGACCAAACAGATCGTACACTTCCCGTTCATACCAATTGGCATTGGCAAAAATACTGGTTATCGACGGTACCGGCAGCTCGGCGTCGGCGTGCGTCACCCGCAAACGCAGGGCACCACAACCCTCCAGTCCATGCAGATGATAGGTCAAGGTATATTGCGCAGCCTCCGAGACACCCTGCGGTCCTTCATCCACCGCCGTCAAGTCCAGCAACATCGGAAATGACGGCTGCATTTGCTCATGCAGAAATTGCATGGCTGGCAGCAGATGTTCTTCGGGCAGCCGGAAATCCGGCCAGCCATCCCGCCCATCGGTAACTGGACTCGCAGCAAAGTGCTTTTGTAGCATCTCAGCCAGAAGCATGGGTCAGCTCCCGCTGAAATATCCGGGGCGGATTACGCCGGATTTTCTGCTGCAACAATAACAAACCGTCCATCAGGGCTTCCGGGCGGGGTGGACAACCCGGCACATAAATATCCACTGGCAGCAGTCGATCAATCCCCTGAACCACGCTATACACATCATACATGCCCCCGGAGTTGGAACAGGAGCCCATGGAAATTACCCACTTGGGCTCCAGCATCTGTTCATATATCTCCAGAATCATGGGGGCCATTTTCACGAAAATCGTCCCAGAAGTGATCAGCACATCCGACTGCCGGGGCGATCCACGCAGCACCTCGGCACCAAATCGCGACAAATCATGGCGGGGCGTCACCGCAGCAACCATTTCAATAAAACAGCAGGAGGTGCCAAAATTCAGAGGCCAGAGAGAGCCTGCCCGACTCCACGCCAGCATTTCTTCAAATTTGCCCACCAGCAAAGACAAGGGACCCGGAGCTAATGCCATTGCAAACCTCCCATGCGCCACTCATAAAACAAGCCCAGACCCAGAATCACCATAAAAGCCAGCCCGGCCACAATCGGCCCCCAGCCCAAAGTATGAAAAGCTACCGCCCAAGCAAAAAGAAAAGCGGCTTCCAACTCAAACACCAGAAAGGAAACAGCAAGGAGATAAAAAGCAACGGGGGTTCGCGGATGCGTGCTGGTGTTGGCTCCCAGCCCACTCTCAAAAGGAATGTTTTTATTACGATTGGGATGTCGTCCGCCGAGCAGACCCGATATCCAGAGAATACCCATTAAAACCAGCAACACTGCAGCGGCAAAAATCCCGACTATCAGGGCATGACTCGCCATCATTGCCGATTCTCCCAAAGTGCGATTTTTGTCGAAAAATACAAAAAGCCCCCTTCTCAGAATTCAGGCACGGCGCAGCAACACGCAGTGTCATCATTGAACTACGCTGTATAGTATAGACCATGATTTGTGGTGTATCTGAGGAGCCCTTCAATGAATATTTGGGAAGATCCCGTCGTCCAGTCGGGCATACTGGATTATCTGGAACAAAAACAACTACTGGCCAGCTTCACCAGCATGGGTGGTGCGGCGCTCAGGGAGGGGGCACAGTGTCACTGCAGTCTTCCCGAACATGTTGGCAATGAAGTGATTGTGCTTTGTCAGTTTGATTTTGAAGAACTGGTCCCCTTCGGGGCTGCTGGAGATCAGCGTCTGCGACAACAGGGACAAGTGCATGTGCGTCTTGATGCCAATGGTCAGGTCAGCGACGCATGGTTATGCCGGCCGGGTTCCTGCTAAAAAGTCCATTCAACTTTTCATGAGCAGGGCAGGATCTTGCAACTTGCGGGTGTAGCGCAAGCCGACCACCGCAACAGCAGCACAACCCAGAATGGTAATGCCCAACGGTAAGGCACTGTGCATGACCATACTGCCAATAACAATGGCAGAAACCGATGCAGCCGTGAACTGCATGGCACCGAGCAGTGCTGAGGCGCCGCCCGCATGAGCGCCTTGCTCGGTCATGGCCAGGGCCGTGGCATTGGGACCGACCAGGCCAATGCTCGCTACATAGACGAACAGCGGTATCATAATGGCAAACATGCTGATTTCTGGATAATAACCAATGACAAACAAGGCAATGCCCGCCATTAACTGAATGAGCACCACCGTCTGGAGGATTCCCTCTGCTGTGTAGCGCCGATGCAGAATTCGGTTGAGTTGTGACATCACTACCAGGCCCAACGCATTGGCACCGAATATCCAGCCAAAACTGTTGGCTGGGACCTTATAAAGATCAATAAACACAAAGGGCGATCCGGCAATATACGCAAACATGCCGCCGTAGCACATGGCATAAACCAAAGAAAAGGCCATAAAGCGCCTGTCCTGCAAGAGCGCACGGTAACGCCGCAACACCTTGCTTACCTCCAGGGAATGTTCTGCTGTGGGCTGATGACTTTCGCGCAACCCCAGATAAACCAGCCCAAAAATAAACAGCCCGAATACCGTCAACAACCAGAAAATACTCTGCCATCCCAACCAGACCAGCAAATACCCGCCCAGCAACGGCGCAATAATAGGCGCAAGGCCCATCACCAGAATCATGGCGGCAAAAATATGTGGCGCCTCCTTGGGGGAAAACAAATCACGCACCACGGCCCGGGAAATCACCAGACCAGCGCAAGCTCCAAGCCCCTGCACAAAGCGTAGACCGATCAGCACCCCGATAGAGGGAGATAAAGCGCAGCCAGCCGAAGTCAGCACATACAGTATCAGTCCCAGCAGCAAAGGTCGGCGGCGTCCAAAACGATCCGACAAAGTCCCAAAAAACAGCTGCCCCAGAGAAAGTCCCACAAAAAAACTTGCCAGGGTCAACTGCACCGCCAGATGTGGCGCTGTAAAATACCGAGACAGCGTTGGCAGACTGGGAAGATACATATCAATAGACATCGGACCAAAGGCACTTAACATGCCCAGAATAAAAATCAGTCGTCTTTTATGCAGCAATGTTTTTCCTTGCTATGCCTGATAAACGGAAGGCACGGGATGACCGTGCCTTCCGTTACCGCTAAACCTTCTACTGAGCTAAGGAGGATACACCCTGATCTCAGGAATTCTTTTTTACCGGGCAGGTTTGATACCCAGCAAAGTATACAACCCACAAAAACCCGTGATTCCAGTAATCAGTGGCACCAATCCAACCACCGCCCACCATTTGTTTTCACCGTGCAAGAATACTGCAAGAACCACAATAATCACCAAGCCCACAATCACCCGGACCAGACGATCCACACTCCCTTCATTGACTGGCATTGCCCTCTCTCCTGCAGGAATTTCCTGCCCGTATCCACTGGAACTGGATTATAGTACGTTAGCTTCCTGAATGACTAAAAATGATCTGTTTTTACCAGGGACTGGATGTCAACCCGATTTCTTTCCCAGGCATTTTCGGTCCCTTTACCCACGGCAATCATGTACCCGATCGCATGGTTTTCGGGCAAATGGATCAGTTTTGCCACAGCATCAAAATCAAAACCATCCATCGGACAGGAGTCATAACCAAGATCCTGAGCCAACAACATCAGCGTCATTCCAAAAATACCCAGGGTCCGCATGGCTTCATCCCGCGCAATTTGCGGTTTGCCACGATAGTATTCATCCAGTTTCGGCAATAAAAAATCCTGCACCGGCTGTGGAGAAGTCGCCCAGTAACGTTGCGGATCTTCCTGCCACGCCTCCAAATCTGCACATAAAACAAATAGCGCCGATGCATCGGTGACTTGTGCCTGGCCCCAGGCTTGTTCACGAATGGCCGCACGCAGCTGCGGATCCTGCACATCCACTATCCGCCAATGCTGAATATTGTAGGCACTGGGTGCCAAAGAAGCATGCTCCAGAAGGGTTCTTTTGGTTTCGGCAGACATCTGATGATGCGGATCAAAGGACTTCGCTGCACGACGTTGCTGGACTGCGGTAATGACATCCATATACTCACCTCTTTGATGTTATAAAATAAGTCATCACAATTTAGAACCGACCGGTTGGTATTGTCAACCTTCCGATTGAAGGACTCCACAAACGATCATGTCAGAGCATACAGAAGTTTTTATCATTGGCGCTGGTGCCGCCGGATTAATGTGCGCCATCACCGCAGGTCAGCGCGGCCGCAAAGTCATTCTTGTGGATCATGCCAATCGTATCGGCAAAAAAATCCTGATGTCTGGCGGTGGCCATTGTAATTTTACCAACCTGTCCGTAGGTGCTACCAACTATCTCAGTGCTAACAGACACTTTGCCAAATCTGCGTTGGCTCGCTATACCCCGGAAAATTTCATTGAGCTGGTTGATAAATACCAGATCGCCTACCACGAAAAAGAAGCCGGACAACTATTTTGTGATGGATCCTCCAAACAAATTGTGGCGCTGCTTGCTGAAGAATGTCACGCCGCCCATGTGGATATTCACACACAGTGCAGCATAATTTCTTGCAAAAAAGAGGGCGATATTTTTCATATCGAGAGTAATCAGGGAAATTTTAGCGCCGAATCCCTGATCATAGCCACCGGCGGGCTTTCTATTCCCAGCCTGGGGGCCAGTGGTTTCGGTTATGAACTGGGGCAGCAGTTTGGTCATAGCTTACAAAATACCCGACCAGGATTAGTGCCGCTCACCTTAACTGGCCGCACTCATGAACCATTTAGTGGCCTTGCCGGAGTGTCTATTGGCTCTGCTGAAACCCATTTTAACAAACAGCATTTTCGTGCGGGGTTACTGTTCACCCATCGCGGCCTTAGCGGCCCGGCTATTTTGCAGATTTCGTCGTTCTGGCAAGAAGGTAAGGCCCTAGAGATTGATTTGCTGCCAGAACTGGATGTTTATGCGTACTTACGGCAACTGAAAATGGAAAAACCCCAATCATTCCTGAAAAGTATCTTGTCCGAAATCTTGCCCAACCGTCTTGCCCAAGCCATGTGCGATCTTTATTGGCACAATCAGCCTTTGGCTACCTACCCAGATCTTGAGTTAGCTTCTATTGCCCAAAAATTGCAGCAATGGTCCATTCTTCCCAGTGGTACAGAAGGGTATCGTAAAGCTGAAGTGACCCTTGGGGGTATAAATACAGCCGAACTTTCCTCCAGCAGCATGGAATCGAGAATCGTCCCAGGACTTTATTTTATTGGAGAGGTTGTAGATGTGACGGGCTGGTTGGGGGGCTATAATTTTCAGTGGGCCTGGGCATCCGGCTCCGCAGCGGGCAATCACGCATGACCCCAAAGGCGTTCTGACAAAAAATTAGCCCTGCTTCAAAAAGAAGCAGGGCTAAGGTATAGGTGTCTGGCGGTGACCGACTTTCGCGGAGGGAGGCCCTCAACTATCATAGGCGCTGCAGTGTTTCACGGTCCTGTTCGGGATGGGAAGGGGTGGTTCCACTGCGCTATGGCCGCCAGA
>NZ_JABELD010000034.1 GCF_018853445.1 Acidithiobacillus concretivorus | reverse complement strand
ACCGGGTCAACGCGGGCACCTGGTGCTTGATCAGCGGCTCCAGACCGATGTTGCAGGCCTCCGCCAACAACACCGCGCAGACGCTAACAGTGAGGCCTTCGGCGCGGGCATTGGATTCGCTGACATGGGTAAATTCGTCGGCAAAGCCGGTATGGGCATGGATCTCCAACAGCAATTCGGTGAGATCTACGTTGGGTAATAAGCCATCCACCTGTTGCGAGAGGCTGGTTAGGCTGGGCGGCTCATCCAGTTTGTCGAAGGGGGTAATGGTTAAGGTGGGCCGCTTGCCAGACAAGTCCAGTTCGATCGCCTTATTGTTATCAAAATTTTCGGCCACCTGCTTGTAAGTGACATCCAATTGGCGTACCAATCCATCAATG
The DNA here is from genome assembly GCF_018853445.1 of Acidithiobacillus concretivorus. Lineage (GTDB taxonomy): Bacteria > Pseudomonadota > Gammaproteobacteria > Acidithiobacillales > Acidithiobacillaceae > Acidithiobacillus > Acidithiobacillus concretivorus. Next base: position 15,653 of record NZ_JABELD010000034.1, on the reverse strand, counting down.
GCTTCCCGAGGATTAAGTGGGTGACCAAGTGACCGGCAGACCTGAATGCGATTGGCCTGCCATTCAGCACCTTGCAATAACTTGGCTCTTGGATCACACCAGCGGTCGCTATTCTCGAGATAGATGTCACGGCGGCGCAGGCTGTCTTGCAGCTTATCAAGAAAGCACAGTGTATAGCCGCGTTTGGTCACGCGCCCTTCTTTATCAAACACCAAATGTTTCCAGGGATTGGAAACGATATCCAGCGGAGCCTCTTCCAATAGCAGCTTGCGCGATTCCAGCCGGCTGGCCAGATACTGATACGCTTCCGAAGTTGCCTTGCCTGCCGGTGCCGCTTTGAACTCGATATCACACAGTAATTTCGGCAAGAAACGCCTGACCCGGCCATACTGCTCAATCATTTCATCCTGAAAGTTATGGTCATAGGGGCGAGCCAGTTCATGGACGGTAGCAATTGACTCTGCCAATTTTTCACGCGGAAATTTGGCAAAGATAGCTGACCTCAACAGCTCGTCATGCATGCTTTCATTGAGTATCAGGGCACACACCTCAGCCAGAGCCAACGCGGATTTATCCAGATCTTTCAGCGTTCGCAGCCGTTTCTTCTGACCTAACTTTTTCGCCTCCCCGGCGATATGGGTAATCAGTAAATCCAAGATGTCCAGGGCATCGTCGAGGGCGATGGTCTCATAGGCCTTGACGAAGGCAACCAGAATGGCAGCACGCTTATTCTCTGGCATTCTGGCTATTTTGTGCATGGAAATCATACCGGCGTGACGCGCGATATTTTTAAAGCGCACGGGAGGAATGCCGGTAAAATCCAGTTCATGTATGCCGAAGGCCTTCAGTTCTTGGTAACGGTCAACCGCTTCATTGAAGGCGGGACCACTAATGGTCACCGGTCCCTTGCGGTAGCGGTCAAAGCAGGAAGTTCTTGATCCTTCTGGAATCTGAAGCAACTTCTCAAGCTTGGTGATTTGAGCTGGTGTTGGCAATGCTGACAACCGCTGCCACAAGCGATTGGTGGCCCGTTCCCGTATTTCTGAAATCAAGCGCGTCAATGTGGAAGCGCCGGGCAAGAGAATTTTATGTTGGATGAGCCAGCCGGTGGCCAGATCGAAAAGCAGGCTCGGCCTCTCGTTGCTGATCCAGCTGCGCGTGTAAAGTATGCGGCTCAACCGGAATGACCATGGCCAGGTGAATTCTCGGTATTGGTACTGGTTTCTAATCAAAGCAGCATGTTCCCGCCGTGTAGTTTCCCGTTGCGCATAAATGGACAAGATCGCGACATCAGCAAGGCCAAGTTGCCGGGCAACAAACCATTGCACGTTGACCGGTATCTGTGAAAGATCTGAGAGGAAGGTTCCCAGAAATCGAACGCAACCCAACTGCAAGGCGACACCGAAACGGTTTTGATTGCCGCGACGATTGTTGATGAAGGCAAGGTCGAATTCATCCAGGTGAAAATAACGGGCCAACTGAACTTCATTCGGTTCGCCAGAGAATTGGCCATAGCTGATTTTCTGTTCCGAGGCTAAAAAATCGACGGGCATGCGCTCCCCCAAAGCTGTTCAATAAGCGCGCTTTTCAATGTCTATAAACTTATAACTTTATAGACATGATAAAAGGACCCCCATAAACTGTCCATTAAATCGTTAAACCATCAGTTAGTAGACGTTAGGTCTATCAATCGAATTAGGAGACAGTTTCTGCTATGAGATTCTTTGGGTATGCCCGGGTTTCCACGAGTCAGCAGTCCCTCGATGTACAGGTGAAGGCCCTCAAGGCTGAAGGCGTCCATGCGAACCGGATATTTACCGACAAGGTATCCGGCAGTCACGTGAACCGCGCAGGCCTCCAGATGCTACAGCTCAAGGTAGAGGAAGGCGATGTCATCCTGGTAAAAAAATTGGACCGGCTGGGCCGCGACACGGCGGACATGATTCAGCTCATCAAGGAGTTCGACGCCATAGGTGTGGCCATCCGATTCCTGGACGACGGGATCAGTACCGAGGGAACCATGGGCAAAATGGTGGTCACCATCCTGTCAGCCGTGGCCCAGGCCGAACGGCAACGCATATTGGAACGCACCAACGAGGGTCGTCTTGAAGCTAAAGCCAAGGGGGTTAGGTTTGGCCGCAAGCCCACGGTGGACAAAGACCAAATCCGTATTCTCTACAAGCAAGGGATAGGGGCAACAGAAATTGCGAGGCGGTTAAAAATAGGTCGCTCAACGGTCTATAAAGGACTGGCTCCGGATAAACTGGTAGCAGATGACAGCAAATCATGAAAGACGTTTCAGAGCTTAGCGTACGTTTTCGTTCCATTGGACTTCAAACCCCAACTAGAAAAGCGCGGTAAAACCGCTCTACTGGAGGAAATTCAGAATATTGTACCGCGCGGCGTGACCACGACTTTTATTCGCCAGCCTCGGGCATTAGGACTTGGTCATGCGGTGCTCATGGCTCGCGATGTGGTTGGTGATAATCCCTTTGCGGTGCTCTTGGCAGATGATCTGATTCTTTCAAAAAAGCCGGTGCTTTTGCAGATGAAGGAACAGTATAGCCGTTATCAGACGGCTATACTGGCGATTCAACAGGTTCTTAGAGAAGAATGCAGTCGTTATGGAATAATCGCCTCATTGGGTCAGGAAGAACACATTGTGCGTGTCGGCGGAATCGTCGAAAAACCATCGCCTGAGTCGGCCCCTTCCAATTTAGGGGTGGTAGGCCGCTATGTGCTTCCTGCAAGGATTTTTGACCTTCTGGAAGAATTGCCTTCAGGCGCTGGAGGTGAGATTCAATTAACAGATGCCATTGCCCGTTTGGCTCTTGAGCGTCAGGTGCTGGGTTATGAGTTTGAAGGACAACGTTTTGATTGTGGAGATAAGTTTGGTTATCTACAGGCCATTGTCGAATTTGCACTCAGGCATCCAGAATTTGGTAAAGAGTTCAAAGACTATCTCGATAAAAGAATGGTTCAGGCAGGAAAAAAGAGTAAGTCTGTTGCCAAAGTCACTTGTGTGGGATGAAGCATATGGTTAGCTCTGAAAGCGCTGCAAATAATTTGAGTCTCATTTTACCTCCCCGCGCCGGACAAAAATTTAGAGAGTACCTGGAAGTCATTGAGAGAATTTTTCAGGAAATAGTACAAGAAGACCCGATAACTCTTCTCGGTGCTATGCTGACTCATGAGGTAATAGTATTTTCAGCTGTCGAAGCGGATTCCGGGCAGATGTGTAGTCTTTATGCTGTGAGCTCAAGTACTATTTCTCTAAAATTTGGTGCTACACAGAATCGACGTTATATTAAAGATAACGAGCGAATTATGGTAATAATAGGATCTGGTAACAATATTTATGCTTTTTTTGCGAAATTTTTATACTGGTCTGATAATATTATGATGGTTGCCGCACCATTAGCTGTTTATAATCGATCAGTGCGTAAATATTCGCGAATTAATATATCAGATCCGCTTAAAATATCTTGTAAAGATGGTCTGCATCTTGAGGGTGAAATAGCAGATTTCAGCCCTACCGGGATACGTTTTATTATGCCAACCATCAAAGTTATGAAGCGAGATACCATGTTGCTCGAATTTGCATCGGGAGATTGTGGGGCTTGCGAGACGCTTGTTCAGGTAACTCGCAGTCAAAGACTTTCTACCGGTACGCGCAGTCAGGTAGCTGTGCGTATGTTATTGACCGGGATGATGAAGAATAAAATGGAGTATATGTATTGGTGTTGCCGCAAGGTGCAATCGGGTAGCGCTCAATTGAGATACTGAAGTGCTGAATGTGCATGTTGAATGAATGTGCAATATTAAAATTTTTACGGTGTTTTGTTATCGTCAATAGTCTCTCGGTAAAATTCTGCGAGCATTGCGACCATAGCGCTTTCCGACCAATCCTGGGCGAGCTTTCGGGCTTCAGAGGATAGTTTCTGGCGTAAATTTTCATCGATGAGAAGGTCTGCGCAAACCTGTGCAAATGCATTGGCTTCGGCAGGCGCTGATCGGGTGCCTAAGCCGCTGCGGAGAACATCTGCCGCACCCATAGCCGGAACGGCAACAATGGGCAATCCAGCAGCCAGAGATTCCAGTAATACCATACCCTGTGTTTCCGTTTCCGATGCAAAAACCAGCAGGTCTGCAGCGGCATATGCCTGGGGTAATTCATTAACATGATCAAGGTAACCCAAAAAGCGGACGTTCTGTGCCAACTGGCTTGAGCGCACCTCGTTTTCCAGGTGAGATCTAGCTGGCCCGTCACCAACCAGTAGCAGCAGAATATCAGGGAATTGTTGCCTGAGCTGCTTTAACATAGACAGGAGCAGCCCGATATTTTTTTCGGGAGCCATGCGTCCTGCGTACAGTAAGACAGGAGCATTCGAGTCCAGATTATAGCGCAGCCTGAAATCCTGGCGGTCATTGATGTTAAGGGTCTGATGATTTATGCGAATGCCGGTGGGAATCACTTTTGTTGTGGTACGGATACCATAATCCCAGAGAACTTCAGCCATAGCATGGGACGGAACAATTAATCCGTTTACGGCTGCACATTGCTGGCGCGATGGAATACGCGCCATGGCTTTACGCAGCGGACCGGGAATTTTTCCGTAGTAGTGGCCGAGATACGCTTCAAAATAGGTATGGTAGGAACTGATGACTGGCAATTTCAAACTGCGTGCCAAATGATTTCCCAGATAGTGGGCGACAAAGGGGGTCTGGATATGCAGGATATCGTAGTGGCGAGTTCTGAGATCGGATTTTATTTTTAATAAGGCGCGGGGTTGCATCAGTCGTTCTTCGGGGAAAAAAGGAATATTTCGTGCCGGAATACGGTAAATTCTGCGTTCTTCCGAAGTGCAGATGCCATAATCCGGAATCAGTAAATCTACCTCGTGTCCCAGCAATTCCAATCCTTGGCGAAAGCTGCGAATGGAAGTGGCCACACCGCTGATGCGTGGAAAATAAGTATCCGAAATCATGAGAATGCGCATGGGATATCCAAAAACTCAGCGAGCTGAAAGTTGTTGTTGATAGGCAGCTTCCAAAATATCAAAGCTGCGTGTCCAGCTTTGTGATTCCGCACGAAGGCGTCCTGCCTTGCCTAAACGCTGGCGTTCAGTGGGATTGCTATAGAGTTTTTGCATGGCTGTTTCCAGGCCGCTATTTCGTGGAAGCAGTAGACCATGTTCACCATGAATGACTTGTTCGCAGACGCCCGGACAGTCATAGGCAATGATGGGTAAGGCGCTGGCTTGTGCTTCAAGTACCACATTTCCGAAGGTTTCACTGCAGGATGGAAAGCAGAACAAATCGGCGCTCGCGTACCAGCGGGCGAGACTCATGCCGCTTTGCATGCCCGCACAATAAATACGTTCATTGGCGTACTGGTCGATTTCACTGCGCAGCGGGCCGTCACCGACAAGAACGAGGATAGCCCGGGGGTGGTTTCTGTTCAGTTTGCTAAAAGCTGCGAGCAGGGCAGGCAGGTTTTTTTCCCGTGCCAGGCGCCCAACATAGAGCAGTAGTAAATCTTCATCGCCCAGTCCTAAATCCTTACGAATATTTTCATCACGCCATTGCGGATTGAAGCGCTGCGTATCTACCCCGCGCCCCCATTGCTGTAAACGCAGAAATCCCTGCTGATGGAGTCGCTGCAGAGTACCCTGACTGGGTACCAGCGTTTGCCGGGTCGCATTATGAAAATGTCGTAAATAGAGACGCGCTATGTGGCGTAGGGCAGGAATTCCATAAAGTGAAAAGTATTGGTCAAAATTGGTGTGGAAGCTGGTCACGACCGGCAAACCCAGTTTGCGGGCAGCGATGAGTGCTGAATAACCCAAAGGTCCTTCAGTAGCAATGTGTACCACCTCACTGCGCCAGGTTTGCAAGCAACCAGTCAGATAACCCGGATGGGCCCAGCCTAGTTTGACCTGGGGATAAAAAAACAAAGGGTATGCTTTCACTAGTCCCTCATGAGCAGCCTCGTCAGTTTGGCGGGGTCGAATGACCTGAACATCGTGACCGCGTGCCCGGAGTTCTTCGGCAGCCTTCCCTAGGGTAAGAGCTACTCCATTGATTTCTGGAGGGTAAGTCTCGGTGATCAGAGCGATTCTGAGTTTGCCTGTTATCATGCCTTACCGTTTGCTGAATGACTTGCAGGGCGAAGATGCTCTTCAGCTTTTCCCCTGACTTCGTCATGATGATAACGGAGAAATATGACAATTTGATGAATCGTGTTGGTATCAGATGGTACTGCTCAAAAACATTAATCCGTTTATGATGGACCCGGTAGTCAGCCCGAACTGAATTTGGGGCACGATGAATAAGGAACCCTACTGTTTTGAACTATAGCGCTGAACAATTCACTGTCCTTAAGGGCCTGGAGCCCGTGCGTTTGCGCCCGGGCATGTACACGCGTACCACCTGTCCGACGCATATGGTGCAGGAACTCATTGATAACTCAGCGGATGAAGCGCTGGCCGGACATGCGACCCGTATTGAAGTAACGGTGCTCGGCGATGGGTCGGTCATTGTCGAGGATAATGGTCGGGGAATTCCAGTAGGAGTTCCTCCCGGTGAGACCCGTCCTGCTGCAGAACTGGCTTTTACTACCCTGCATGCGGGGGGCAAATTCGACAAGACTGACAAGTCTTCAGCTTACCGCTTTTCCGGCGGTTTGCATGGGGTGGGTGTGGCAGTTACCAATGCACTGTCCAGCCGTTTGCTCGTGGAAATTCATACTCGGGATCCACAAGGGGGTGGGCATGGCCGTTATCGTTTGAGTTTTGTGGACAGTGTCCTTCAGGAACCGTTAAACCGTGTGGAAAACAGCCAGGCGCGCCGTCATGGGACTCGGGTTCAGGTTTGGCCGGACCCCCGGTATTTTGATTCACCTCGGGTCAACATCCGGGAGTTGACGCACTTACTGCGTGCCAAGGCTATTTTGCTGCCCGGTTTACAGGTGATTCTGAATTTACCGGAGCAGGAAGCGCTGGTCTGGCAGTATGATTCTGGTCTGGCAGAGTATCTGGAAGAAATGCTTGCGGAAGCAGAGCCCATTACCCCGGTTTTTGCCGGTGAAATGTATCAAAACGATGATAGTAATGGTTTCGCTCAGGGAGAGGGGGCGAGTTGGGCGTTGTGCTGGAGTGCTCAGGGTAATCCACGTCCGGAAACCTACGTTAATTTGATTCCTACGCTCGATGGTGGAACCCATGAGTCTGGATTCCGCGCCGGTATTTTTGAAGCAGTCCGCAGTTTTATGGAACACCACAGTCTGGTGCCAGCCAAGCTGAAGCTGGTGCAGGATGATGTTACCGGCAAAATGGCTTTGGTGCTTTCCGGGCGGATTCTTGATCCCCAGTTTCAGGGGCAGACCAAGGACAAACTCACCAGTCGCGAGGCCTACAAGCTCATGGTGCAGACCATTCGCGACCCCCTGGATTTGTGGCTGAACAGTCATCCTGAGGCGGGCAGGGCCATTGTCGAGCAGGCGATTCAGAGCGCACAGCTGCGGAGTCGCGCGGCGCAAAAGGTAGAACGCAAGAAGGGCTCGGGCTTGGCGACCTTGCCGGGCAAGCTGACAGATTGTGAAAGTGAGGATATTCAACGCAATGAACTGTTTCTGGTAGAAGGTGATTCTGCGGGAGGATCAGCCAAGGCGGCTCGTGATAAAGAATATCAGGCGCTTTTACCGCTCCGTGGCAAGGTGCTGAATACCTGGGAGGTGGATGCAGATCTGATTTTCAAGAATCAGGAAGTGCACAATATGGCCGTGGCACTCGGTATTGAGCCGCATGGTGTCGCGGCGGATCCTGAGCAGGTGCTAGCGGGGTTGCGCTACGGCAAAATCATGATTCTCTCTGATGCTGATGTGGATGGGAGTCATATTCAGGTGCTGATTTTAACGCTGTTCCTGCGCCATTTTCCGGCACTGCTCAGACGGGGTCATGTATTTGTGGTGAAGCCGCCCTTGTATCGGGTAGATGCCACCTGGCGCGGCAAGGCCCGCAAAATCTATTGCGAAGCTGAAGCAGAGCGGGATGTGGCCATTGATCGTCTGCGCGCCGAGGGTGTCAAGGAGTCGGTTATTTCGGTTCAGCGTTTCAAGGGCCTGGGAGAGATGAATCCGGATCAGCTTTGGGAAACGGCCATGTGTCCCGACACCCGGTCCCTGGTGCCCTTGACTATGTCGCTATCTGATCAGGCGGCTCTTCATGAACGCTTCAGTCTGCTCATGAGCAAACAGTCGGCAGGCGGGCGTCGGGAATGGATGGAAAGAGATGGCTGGACGGCCGATCTGGATATTTGAGGAGATAACTGTGGTGAATGTTCAGAAAGGAATCTCGCATGAGTAATACACTGGACTTGTTTGATGGCTTCAGTTCTGAGCAGGCGTCCAGCCCGCCAAACGAGCCCCCGCCGCCGACTGCAGAGGGGGGGAACCCCGAGGACCCTTCACCGTCTCTTGCGGAATATGCCGCCAAAGCCTATCTGGCCTACGCGATGAGCGTCGTGACCGGGCGCGCCATACCGGCTCTTGCCGACGGACAAAAGCCAGTGCAAAGACGCATTTTATATGCCATGCGCGATATGGGCCTGCAGCGTTCTCCCAAGCACGTCAAATCTGCCCGGGTGGTGGGAGAGGTCATTGGTAAATGGCATCCCCACGGGGACAGTTCTGTGTATGATGCCATGGTGCGCATGGCGCAGCATTTTACCTTGCGTTATCCCGTGGTGGATGGACAGGGTAATTTTGGTTCTCTGGATGGGGATTCTGCTGCAGCTATGCGATACACCGAAGCCAATCTGACCCCCATCTCTGAGTTGTTGCTGGGTGAAATTGACGAGGGCACAGTCGATTTCCGCAGTAATTATGATGGTACCCTGGAAGAACCGGTGAGTCTCCCTGCGCGCCTGCCATTTTTGTTGATGAATGGCGCCTCTGGTATTGCCGTCGGCATGGCTACAGAAATTCCACCTCATAATCTCCGGGAGCTGGCGGCCGTTTGTGCGCAGTTGGCAGCGAATCCAGAGACGTCAGATGACGCTATTCTTGAGCAGATCCCCGGCCCGGATTTTCCCGGGGGAGGGCAGATTATTTCAACCCCCGAACAAATTCGTGAAGCTTATCTGACAGGGCGGGGCAGTATTCGGGTACGAGCCCGCTGGGAAGTGGAAAAGCTGGCGCGCGGTGAATGGCGCATCAGTGTTCATGAGCTGCCTCCAGGCGTTTCTACGGCACAGGTGCTTTCGGAAATAGAAAATCTTTCCAATCCCCAGCCGAGGGGTGAGGGCAAGAAAAAAGCCCTGACACCTGACCAGCAGGCCACTAAAACGGCCATGCTTTCCCAGATAGATACAGTGCGCGATGAGTCCGGCAAGGATCACGCGGTACGCATTGTGGTGGAGCCCCGTTCCCGGAATCAGGACCCCCAGCAACTGATGACCTATTTATTGGCGCGTACTTCGCTGGAATCCAATCAGTCTGTCAATTTGACCGTGTTGGACCTGGAAGGCCGCGCACCCTGTATGCCGCTGACGGCCATTTTGCGGCAGTGGGTGACATACCGTCTGCACACGGTTCGCCGCCGTAGCCAGTTTCGTCTGGACAAGACTTTGGCGCGTATCCATATTCTCGAAGGACGACTCCGGGTTCTTCTGGATATAGATGCCGTCATCCGGGTTATTCGGGAGTCCGATGATCCTAAAATAGACCTTATCCAGCACTTTGATCTGACAGAAATTCAGGCCGAAGATATTCTTGAAATTCGTTTGCGGCAATTGGCCAGGCTGGCTGGCATTGAACTGGAAAAAGAACTTAAAGATAAGCGGGATGTGGCCGATTATCTGACTGGCCTGCTGGCGCACGAAGAACGCCTGAGAGCTTTGCTGGTTGAGGAAATCAACGCCGATACCCAGAAGTTCGGAGATGATCGACGCACTTTGTTGCAGGCGGATGTGGCCATCACCAGCAAGGCAGCTCAGACTATTGTGGCTGCTGTAACCGACGAGCCGGTGACGGTCATAGTGTCTCGTAAAGGCTGGTTACGCAGTCGTGCTGGACATGGTATTGCCACGGAGAGCCTGAACTTCAAGGAAGGCGATCAATTCCTGCAGGTTTTTGAGGTACGTTCTGTGGACTATCTGGTATTGCTGGATCAAACCGGTCGTGCTTATTCAGTTCCAGTCAGTCAGATTCCCGGTGGCCGTGGGGACGGGGTCCCCGCCTCCAGTCAGGTAGATTTTCAGGCTGGAGCTTCTTTACAGGCAGTGGCTTGTGGACCGGCTGACAGTTTGTGGCTGGTAGCAAGTAGCGGTGCTTATGCTTTTGTGACCGCACTGGAAAACATGACCGGGCGCAATCGTGCCGGGAAGGCTTTCCTGTCTCTGGATAAAGATGAGTATCCTTTGCCGCTGCTTCCTGTGTCTGATCTGTCGGCAGAAATATTGTGCGTCTCTTCAGATTATACGGGATTGATATTTCCGCTGGCAGAAATCAAAAGCCTGCCGAAAGGGAAGGGGGTCAAATTGATGACGCTGGCCCCCCAAGCCCATTTGCAAAGCCTTTATATTCATCCCGAGGGACAGACTTTGCCGCGTACTATTCGCAAAAATCGCCTGGAGATTTGTCGCGGTAAACGGGCTGGCAAGGGGCGTTTCTTGCGCTCATAGAGGGCAGGCCTAATGCACCTATGTAGTGCATTTGCATTAATATGGTGCAATTTGCCGGGCTGGGGCATCTGCCAGACGTAAACCCGAAAATGGCGGTGGGCTGGGAGGCTTTTTGCTCCAACGTCCCTTGCCTGTTGTTCTAAGGTTCATCCTGCTGTCAGGAGAGAACTCGCCCTTTAGGCTCAGACAGCTCTCCTGACGGGCGCAGGATTTCACCAAGAACAACAACGGCGCAGGCCAAAGTCGCGGCAAAGCCTCCCAGCCCACCGCTATTTTCAGGTTCAACTTGAAAAAAATACGACGCTGGGGATGCTCTTTGTCCCACCTGGAATGCTTCTTGCTTAATCATCAGCATGCCGACTATCAGCGGCAGGTATTTTTGCTGAATCAGGAGTCGATAATGCCTATAAAAGATTTGCTGCGCCGTGATCCCCGGTTGTTCGTCTTGCGTAATAGTTTGGGGGACGAGCATACCCCGGTTTTTTACAGCTCGCTGGCGGATAACGTGAGTGCTTTGCACGACCCCATTACCGGATCGGTATTTTTATCCCCGGCGCTGGCTCAACAGCCCTTAGAGTGGCAGCGGGCACTTTTGGCCAGGGAGCTGGGGCGTGCTACAGCGCCCCAGCGCAGCAGAAGATGGCGTTTGGGAGTTGCGGCTTTTCTTCTTTGTGTGATATTGGATGTTGTGCTTATGCAGGTTCCCCTGGCAATGATGCCCAGGCTGGTCGATGCAGGAATGGCCACCGTATGTTTCTGGTTGGCTATCTGGCAGTTTAGAGGCTTATACGCGAGAAATACTATTCAACAAACGGAGCAGCATGCCAACGCATGGGCTCGTGATCGGGTTGATAATTATGACGAACTGATCGCGCAAGCCACTGCCCGGCAAAGCATTGCGCGATATTTGCGGCCCGCTCGCTGAACGGGTAGTTACATATCCCAACTGCCGCTGGGTAATTTCTGTAGATGAATATGGCGGGCGAGCCGGATCACCGGTCTTATTAATAGTTCAGCGCTGCCAATCACAAAAAGCCAGACGCCGGCCGTTTCCATGGAGGGATAGAAGAAAAAGAAACTGCCTACCAGAAATAATATACCGATCATGAAATCATTGGCGATGCTGATGGTTTCGTAGCGGTTACGAATCAATAATTCATCGTGACCCATGCGGATAGCGAGATTATTATTTGACGGGCTGTTTTCTGGCAAGGTCCACTCCTAATCAAGTTAACAACGAACTTTAATGTTAACATAGATTGGCAAACAGACCGATCTCAAGCCGCCAGTGCCATCACCTGACGCGCATATACTTTGGCCGGTATGGGAATTACGCCTTGGGCCACTGTGGTGGGTCCAGCATTATAGGCTTCCAGCGCCAGACGAAGATGCCCATGAAAAATTGAGAGCAGACGACGCAAATAGCGGGCACCACCCACGATATTCTGGCGAGGTTTCCAGGGGTCGACATGAAGGATGCGCCAGGCGGTGCTGGGCATAAGCTGCATGGGACCAACGGCTCCAGCATAGCTGACGACATTACTTGCCCGACTCTCAACATGAATCACGGCGGCCAGCAATTTGCGGGAAACTCCGGTTTGGTTGGAAGCATACAGTACATCTTTACTGTATATGCCAGCGAGCTTCTGCCATGCACGTCCCGAAAGAGGATTCACATTTACATCAGTGGGTTGCGCTGGTGTGTTGGAGTTGGAACTTCCTGATGTGGCAGTTGTTTTCAACAGCGAAATATTCGCAGGGAGTCCAGAGATACTGCGCTGCAAAGGTTGTGGCGCGATAATGAACAAGAAGCTGATTCCGGCCGTCACTGCGGCCACAAAAAGTTTTTTCAAATCAAAATAACCACATAGCTGCAAGGACCATAGGTTATACAGGGTTTTTTTAGTGGGTGCAAGTTTTAGCGGATGCTAATATGATTGGGCGGATCCGATTATCAAGCCCGGCCAGTCCCTTGCTTTTTCATTATCCTGATCATGATGAAAGCATGGCGACATGGGCGCCTCCATTTTGTTTGACCTGATAAAGAGCCCGGTCAGCTCGAGCTAGTGCTAGAGAAAATGGCAGGTCTTCTTCACGCAGCTCAGTCAAGCCGATGCTGGCTGAAATGGAAACTTCGTTATCGGAGAGTCTAATGCTGATTTTCTGCATTTTTTCCTGGATTCGTTGCAGAATTTCCAAGCCTTCTGACATCGTACATTTCCTGAAAATGATCGCGAATTCATCTCCACCCAGACGACCAAAAACGTCTGTTTCACGAAGGGTCTCTTTAAAAAGTGATACAAAGATTTTCAGAACGCGGTCCCCGCTCAAGTGTCCATAGCGGTCATTGATGGGTTTGAATTTATCCAGATCAATCACGGCGAGCAGACTGCATTCGGAGTGTCTACGTAACTGCTTGATCAGATGATTGGCTTTTTCCAAAAAGGCCCTACGGTTTAATATGCCGGTCAATTCATCAATGGTGGCGAGGCGATGCAGCTTTTCCTTAATGCTGACCTGTTCGCTCACATCTCTAAATAAGCCTTCCATACCTAGAAATTGCTTATCGTCGCTATAAATTGCGCTGCTGGTAATTTCAACGTTCACAATATGCCCATCTTTATGTTTCAAGCGTGCCGGGAAGTTTTGAATTTTTCCATGTTTCTTAATAGCGGTTACGATATTTGCCCGTGCTTGTGGATCAAAATAGAAGCCGGAGGCAGGAAGGCCAATAACTTCTTCAGGTAAATAACCTAAAACACTTAAGGCTGCAGGACCCACCAAGGTCAGGTTTTGTTCACTGTCAGTTCGATAGAAAACGTCGAGCATATTTTCAAAGAGGCGCTGAAAATTCTGCTCAGATTGGCTGATTTCATATCCCATTTCTTCGCTGAGTTCGGTAGCCGCTGCCATAACCAGAGGATGACCGGCAATTTCTAGTAATGAGCTGACGGATATGATGTGTTTAATTTTGCCATTGAGTGCATAAACACGGGCTTCTGTAGGACTATTTTTAGGATTTTCATCATTGAGTATCTCAAAACGATTAAGAATACGCCCATGATCTAGAGGATGAATAAAAGAGGTGATGTCCTTACCCAAAAAATAATCTGGATTATCACCCTCAAAAAGTTTTACTGCAGATTTTTTGACAAATAGTAACTTTCTGTTGTGTGTTAATGCATGGGGTACCGGATGTTGCTGTAATAACGCCAATGCGGGGAAACTGTTTAAAATTTCCTGTATAGTCAGGGCATCCAATTCATCTTGCTTTTCTGGATATTTCAATGGACTTTCGACTCCACTTGGATGATGAAGCTTGTGCCAATTTATGGTCTATCAGTAAATACTATCACGAGGAATGTGAGATGTCACTATAAGTATATGATAATAATGAATTGTATCAATGTCCCTCCAACATTTTGATTACAGACCCTTGGCTTTCCTCTGTTGATCCCACCAGTCATTTTTGCGAATGCGTTCCCAGGTGGCCGCTTTCTGTTCAGGGGTCATGATTATCCACTGGCACACTTCTTCAAAAGTTCGACCGCAGGATTTACACACGTCATCACCCAGAGCGGTAGTACAAAACCCCAGGCATGGAGAATCAGGCAGAGAGGCGCTATTAGGCATCTGAAATGGGTGCTCCTTCAGGTGCAACCAGAGCTAGAATCTGATCACCAGCACGTGGCTCCGGCTGGTTTTGGTCACTGTTTATGACGTGCAGTTTGCCATTTTTATCCAGAATAAATAATGCCAGAAAACCTGTGGTAAATTGTTGCTGATATTGTGCCCAGTCAAACTGTTCAGTCAGGCCAGTGGCTTTCAGAGTCCAACCTTTTTCCATTTTATCCATTAAAGAACCAGCGGTAGCGTCTTCACTGAAAAGATGAAGGCGGCGATGCTGTCTTGCCGTGCGGTTACGGGCACTGGTTTTGCGGCTGCTGCCATCAGCTAGGGTAAACACAGAACGATGACCGAACTCGGGATCATAACGCAGTGAGGCGATCAGATTGCGTGCGGCATCGGTAGATAGAGCCAGCAGATAACCAAATCCAATCAGATTGAGTTGACGATCGGCCGCCTCAGAAACCGGGCTACCCAAAAAGGTATCTAGTCCTGCCATGCGTGCCGTCTGGATTTGCCGATATTCATCATCAACCAAAAGTGGACGGAATCCCCATTCCTTGAGTTTTTCAGCAACGGCGATGGCAAAAGCGTTGGCCCCTACAATAAGGATACCATGAGGGTCTTTTTCAGAAACGCCCAGAAGTCTAGCCATGGGGCGCGCCGTAAAGCTGGCCAGAAGTACGGTGACAATGATGAGCGCGAATGTCAGGGGCACAAATAAGTGAGCCTTGGGATAGTTCAGTGCTTCGAGTTGCCCGGCATATACGGGTGCTCCTGCTGCTGCGACAATGCCGCGTGGGGCGATCCATCCGGTCATGAATCTTTCTTTCCAGTTTAGTTCCTTGCCATCGTAAGCCAGCAATACTTTGACAGGTTGGGCAACCAGTTGAATAACCAGCATCAAAAGCAAACCGGACACAAGAACTTCTTTCAAAGCATCCAGATCCAGGCGCGCAGCAAGGAGAATGAAAAGAATAGAGATTAATAAAATGGAAAGACTTTCTTTGAAATTAAGAATATTTTCCAAGGGGATATCGCGCATATTGGCAAGCCATACACCCATCAGGGTGACAGCAAGTAGTCCGGATTCGTGGGCGATTTGATTGGCTGCAGCAAAAATAATAAATACACTACCCAAGGCCACTACGCCATGTAGATAATCAGGGATAGCTCTTTTTTTGAGTAACCACCCCAGGCTTTGACCAGCTAAAATTCCTAAAACAACACCTGCGCCAAGCATTTTTAGAAAAACTTCAACGGCAGAATTGAGTCCTGTGGAGCCGTGATGGGCAATAATGGCCTCGAAAACCAGAACGGCCAGCAAGGCACCAATGGGATCA
>NZ_JABELD010000033.1 GCF_018853445.1 Acidithiobacillus concretivorus | reverse complement strand
CCCGCCTCAGGCCGAGTCGCTGACGCGATTGGTGCGCGCCATCGAGGCTGCGCCGGAATTGCTGGAGCATGGCAAGGATGTGGCGGCGGTGCTGGCCACCCTGAAGGCCGAGTTCGCCACACTGGAAGATTTCGAGCGCGAGTTCCCGTCGCTGTGCTTTGCGCTGGCCACGGGCGTGGGCAAGACGCGGCTGATGGGGGCCTTCATCGCCTACCTGCATCTGGCGCACGGCATCAACAACTTCTTCGTGCTCGCGCCGAATCTCACGATCTACAACAAGCTGATCACGGACTTCACGCGCAACACGCCGAAGTATGTATTCAAGGGCATCGCCGAATTCGCACAGCAAACGCCGCTGATCATCACCGGCGACAACTATGACCAGACGGGAAGCGCAGTTGGCGAGCAACTGCAGGGCTATGTCGATGAACTGGTACGCATCAACATTTTCAACATCTCCAAGATCAACTCCGAGGTGCGTGGCGGCAAGGAGCCACGCATCAAGCGGATGAAAGAGGTGCTGGGGGACAGCTACTTCAATTATCTGGCGAGCCTGCCTGACCTCGTACTGCTGATGGACGAATCGCACCGCTACCGTGCTCAAGCCGGTATGCGTTCCATCAACGAGCTCAAGCCGCTGTTCGGGCTGGAGCTGACGGCGACGCCCTTCGTCGAGTCCAGCCGTGGGCCGATACCGTTCAGAAATGTGGTGATGGACTATCCACTGGCGCGGGCGATGGAGGATGGCTTCGTCAAGGAGCCGGCCGTGGTCACCCAGCGCAACTTCGACGCCAGGGCGCACACGCCGGAGGAAATTGAAAAGACCAAACTGGAAGACGGTGTGCGTCTGCACGAAACCACCAAAGTCGAACTGCTCACCTACGCCCGCGCAAACGGGGTGCAGGTGGTCAAACCCTTCATGCTGGTGATTGCGCGCGATACCACGCACGCCGCGCAGCTCAAGTTGCTGATTGAGTCCGAGGCTTTCTACGAGGGGCGCTACCAGGGCAAGGTGATTCAGGTCGATTCCAGCCGCACCGGTGCGGAAGAAGAGGTGATGGTCACGCGCCTTCTGGCCGTGGAGAGCGTGGACGAGCCGACCGAGATCGTGATTCACGTCAACATGCTCAAGGAGGGTTGGGACGTGACCAACCTCTACACCATCGTTCCTCTGCGCGCCGCTAACGCACGTACGCTGATCGAACAAAGCATTGGACGGGGTCTGCGCCTGCCCTACGGCAAACGCACCGGCGTGGCGGCGGTGGATCGCCTCAGCATCGTTGCCCACGACAAGTTTCAGGAGATCATCGACGAGGCTAATCGTGGCGATTCGCCAATCCGGCTGCAGCAGGTCATCCTCGACGCGCCGAGCGCGGACGACAAGAAAGTGAGCGTGCAGGTCGGCTCCGGTGCGGCATCCCGCCTCGGACTGACGGATGCCACGCCTGCGCTCGATCCGGCGTCGGCAGCCGCCAATGGCGGCGCTGTCACGCCAACACCAGCCCCGGTCTTCACCACCGAAGCCGAGAAGCAGGCGGCGCGCATGGTGATGGACGTCATCGGCAAGTACGAGGTCAAGCCAGATCGGGTGCCAACCAGTGGCGCGCTGCTCAATCCAGACGTTCAAAAGGAAATTCTGGCAGAGGTGACGGAGCGCCTGAAGCCATTGCAGGGCAATCTGCTGGCGGGTGCGGACGATGCGACACCGGTACTCGATCTGTCATTCGTCGTGGCGAAGACCACGGAGATGATGGTGCAGCAGACCATCGACATCCCGCGCATCGCCGTAGTGCCCAAGGGTGAGGTCACAACCGGCTTTCGCTCGTTCTCACTGGACGTGAGCCAGCTTCGCCTGCAACCGGGCGAGCGCGAGATCGTCGGCCAGATGCTGCGCACCAATGAGCAGTTCACGCTGGCGGCGGAAATCGGCCTGAAGGAGCAACGGCCGGAGGACTACATCGTCCACGCGCTGGTGGACTTTGACGACATTGACTACTTCACCCACGCCGACCTGCTCTACGACTTCGCGGGCCAGATGGTGCAGCACCTGCGGAGCTACCTCTCGGAATCCGAGGCGGTCAGCGTGCTGAATCGGGATCGCCGCCTGATCGCGCGGGAAATCCACGCGCAGATGATGGCGCACTTCTGGGAGAAGGCAACCAATTATGAGGTGCAGATCAGTCGCGGTTTCACGGAGCTCAAGCCCTGCAACTACACGACCACGGCAGGCCAAGCCCCGCGCCATTTCCGCGAAACGGTGGTGGACTTGAGTCGCATCAAACAGATGCTATTCGGTGGGTTTAACAAGTGCTTGTACCCGCTGCAGAAGTTCGACTCGGACACGGAGCGCCGCTTCGCCGTCATTTTGGAGCGCGACGCGTTGAAGTGGTTCAAGCCAGCCAAAGGGCAGTTCCAGATTTACTACAAACTCGGCATTGAGCAGCCAGAGTACATTCCTGATTTCGTGGTAGAAACCGATGCGATGATCGTCATGGCCGAGACCAAGAAGCGGGACGACCTGAAAACCGACGAGGTGCAGGCCAAGGCAGCGGCGGCCGTGCGCTGGTGTGAGTACGCGACCGAGCACGCCGCAACTGTCGGCGGCAAACCATGGAAATATCTGCTTGTACCACACAATGAAGTTAACGAGTCGCGGCAGCTTAGCGATTTTTTGCGGTTTGAACTGAAGGATTGACACAGCGTCGTGGATATTGCAAAAACCACCCCCAGGCGCGGATAATCAGCGGATGCAAAACGAATTTGATGTCATTGTCGTCGGTGGAGGTCATGCTGGCACCGAGGCTGCCGCTGCCGCAGCCCGTTTGGGCGTGCGCACTCTGCTCCTGACCCAGAATCTCGATACCATTGGGCAGATGTCCTGTAATCCGGCCATTGGCGGTATTGGCAAAGGGCATCTGGTCAAGGAAATTGACGCCCTGGGGGGCATCATGGCCCTCGCCATTGATCAGGCGGGCATCCAGTTTCGGACCCTGAACGCCAGCAAAGGGCCAGCGGTGCGGGCGACCCGCGCCCAGGCCGACCGGAGTTTGTATAAACGCGCAGTGCGTCGTCTTCTGGAAAACATTCCCAATTTGCAATTGTTTCAGGGCATGGCCGGCGATTTGTTAATGGAAAATGATCGGCTGGCCGGTGTGCGGACGGAAACTGGCCTGGAGCTGCGTGCGGGTCAGGTGATTTTGACCACCGGGACCTTTCTCGGTGGGCGCGTGCACATGGGTGATCAGAATTATGCCGCCGGACGGGCAGGTGATCCGCCGTCCAATGCCCTGTCCCTGCGCCTGCGGGAAATGGCTTTTCCGGTTGCCCGTCTAAAAACCGGTACGCCGCCCCGCATTGATGGACGCAGCATCGACTATAGCGTGCTTGAAGCCCAGCCCGGTGATACTCCGCTGCCCGCCTTTTCCTTCATGACCCGGCAGGTAAATGTGCCTCAGCGCGCTTGCCATATCACTCATACCAATGCCCGCACCCATGAAATCATTGCCGCCAATTTGCACCAGTCGGCCATGTATGGCGGGCATATTCAGTCCGTAGGGCCGCGCTATTGTCCTTCCATTGAGGACAAGGTGGTGCGCTTTGCCGAAAAAACCTCGCACCAGATATTTCTCGAACCTGAAGGACTGGATACGCACGAAGTTTATCCCAACGGCATTTCCACCAGTCTGCCTTTTCCCGTGCAGGTGGATTTGGTGCGGAGCATGCGCGGTCTGGAAAATGCCGTTTTGCTGCGTCCCGGTTATGCCATTGAATACGATTTTCTCGATCCGCGTGATCTGCACGCCAGCCTCGAAAGCCAGCGTCTGCCCGGACTTTTTTGTGCCGGTCAGATTAATGGTACCACCGGCTATGAAGAAGCCGCCGCGCAGGGCCTGCTGGCGGGCCTTAATGCCGCACGTCGGGCGCGGTCAGAGGCTGCCTGGGTGCCGGGACGTCACGAAGCATATTTGGGCGTGATGGTGGACGACCTGGTTACCCGGGGGCTGGATGAACCTTATCGGATGTTTACCAGCCGCGCCGAATATCGCCTGCAATTGCGTGAAGATAATGCGGATATGCGCCTGACCCCGCAGGGACACGAACTGGGGTTGGTGGATGATGCGCGCTGGGCAGCCTTCAGCCGCAAGCAGGATGATCTGGAAGCCGAGCGCGCGCGTTTCCAGAATTTGCGCATTCGTCCCGAAGACGCAGCAGCGGAGCGGGTTGCCGCGCATGTGGGCCAGGCCCTGAATCGGGACGTGACAGCGCTGGAGTTGTTGCGTCGTCCGGATTGGGATTACGCTAACCTGACGACGGCTCTGGACATTCCGGTTTGTACAGACCCACGCGTCAGCGAACAGTTGGAAATTGAATGCAAATATTCGGGTTACATTGCCAGGCAGCAGGACGAAATTGAGCGCGCCGTCCGCTGGGAGGGCATGACCATTCCCGAGGACATGGATTATGCCTCAGTACGCGGGTTATCCACGGAAGTCAGGCAACGCCTG
Source organism: Acidithiobacillus concretivorus (assembly GCF_018853445.1). GTDB lineage: Bacteria > Pseudomonadota > Gammaproteobacteria > Acidithiobacillales > Acidithiobacillaceae > Acidithiobacillus > Acidithiobacillus concretivorus. The sequence continues at coordinate 20,024 of NZ_JABELD010000033.1, read as the reverse complement.
AGTCGCCAGCGTCCGCAAACCATTGGTCTGGCCAGCCGCATTCCGGGCGTCACCCCGGCAGCCGTATCGCTGTTGTTGATTCACGTGAAACGCCGCAGCTTGCTGCAGGCAGGCTGATGCCGCCCGCTTCTGCCCTGCCAGAACAACTGGCCGAGGCCCTCGACACCGGGCTTGCGGCCATGCAACTGGATTCCGTTCATCCCGATCAGCGCCAGTTGCTGATTCAGTATGTGCTACTCCTCCAGCGTTGGAACACTACCCACAATCTGACCGCCGTGCGCGACCCGCTCGAAATGATTTCCCGTCATCTGCTGGATAGTCTTGCCGTGCTGCCTTTTCTGGGTGCCGGGCGGGTGGCAGATATTGGCAGTGGTGCGGGTTTGCCGGGAATCCCCTTGGCCATTTGCCGACCCGATCAGGCATTTACGCTGGTGGAGCCCGCCAGCAAGCGCGTGGCTTTTTTACGCAGTGTGCTGGCCGAGCTCGGCCAGCGCCATGTTCAGGTGGTCCCCACCACCAGCGAAAACTACCAGCCCGAAAATTTGCCAGATATTATCATCAGCCGTGCCACCGCCCCCCTTGCGCGCCTGGATGCAATGACCATACATCTGCAGGGATCGCAGCGTAGCGTATTGGCCCTGAAGGGGTCTGGTGTTGAAGAAGAGCTGGCCGATTGGCCGCGTGCGACTTCGCTGGAGCTGCGTTGTCATGACTTGCAAGTGCCGGGTTCGCCGCTGCGCAAGCTCTTGATTTGGACGAATCCTGTGCGGATGCCCTAGCCCCCCGCGAGCTGACAGGGTATTCTTGCCCGATTGTAGACTACTCCGGGAAATCACCCCAAAACATGCGCATCGTTGCTGTTGCTAATCAGAAAGGTGGTGTAGGAAAAACCACGACGGCCGTCAATCTGGCTGCTGGACTTGTCCAGACGGGCAAGCGGGTGCTGCTGGTTGATCTGGACCCACAAGCCAATGCCAGCACCGGGTTGGGTCAGGTGGGTAATGCGGCAGGCAGCATATATCACGTGTTGCTGGGGGAATTACCGCTTTGCGCTGTGCTGCACGAAGTATCCCCTGCCGGACTTTTTCTCGCTCCCTCCAGCCCCGATTTGGCCGGGGCCGAGGTGGAAATCTACCCGCGCGCAGATCGTGAGCAGCATCTGAAAAGAGCTTTGGCCGAGGCGTCGGACTTTGATTATGCCCTCATTGATTGCCCGCCAGCCCTGAATATGCTGACCATCAATGCCCTGGTAGCGGCAAACCGTGTGCTGATTCCCATGCAATGTGAATATTATGCCCTGGAAGGCCTCACGCAGTTGCTGAATACCGTCCGGCGGGTGCGCGCCCAGCTGAACCCCAATCTGGAAGTGGATGGGCTATTGCGGACCATGTTCGACAACCGCAACCGTCTTTCCTCGGAGGTCGGTCAGGAGTTGGAGCGGCATTTTCCGGATAAGCTCTATCAAACGGTTATCCCCCGCAATATTCGCCTTGCCGAAGCGCCCAGCTTTGGCCGCGCGGCCCTGGAATACGATCCTTCCTGCGCGGGTTCCCTGGCCTATCAGGGTTTGGCCAAAGAATTCCTGCAACGGGAGGGGATAAAATGAAGCGAGTGGGTTTGGGTCGAGGTCTTGATGCACTGTTTGCCAATGAAGATTCGGGCACCGGGTCCATGCGGGAAATCCCGGTCGATCTGCTCCAGCGTGGCCGTTATCAACCGCGCGGAATGATTGCGGAGTCTTCCTTGCAGGAATTGGCGGAGTCCATACGCCATCAGGGGGTAGTGCAACCCATTGTGGTGCGCGCCGTGGGGGGCGGTCGCTATGAAATCATTGCTGGCGAGCGCCGCTGGCGTGCCGCACAACTCGCGGGTTTAACCCAAATTCCTGCGGTAGTCCGCGATTGTGGTGATGAGCAGGCTCTGGCCATCGGTATCATCGAAAATATACAGCGTCAGGATCTGAATCCGCTCGAAGAAGCTCAGGCCCTGCAGCGCTTGCTGGATGAGTTTGGCCTCAGCCACGAAGCACTGGCCGGAACGCTGGGTCGTTCGCGGGCGGCCATCAGTAACCAGTTACGGCTCTTGCGTCTTTGCCCCGCGTTGCATCGGCATGTGGAAAGTGGTGCCCTAAGTGCCGGGCATGCCCGCGCGTTGTTAACCCTCAGTGACGAACGGCAACAGGTTCTGGCAGAAAAAGTGGTCCAGGAAAACCTGAGCGTCCGCGCCACCGAAAAGCTGGCTCAAAAAGACCTGAATCCGCCAGCACCCCTCCCGCAACCAGACCCCAACACAGCCGCACTGCTAGCGCTGATTCAATCCAGCCTGGGGCTTGGCGTGGACTTGCGTTTCCGTGGCCAGGCGGGTGAATTGCGCATTCGCTGGGAAAGCCCGGAGCAAGAGGCCATGCTCCTGAAACGTCTGGGCGTATCGCTCAATGACGACGAAAGCTGATGGATCACTCTTGACGCTGGGCACCTGCGTGTTTAGACTCCGCCTGTATTTGAGTTTTGCCCATTGAAAGAGCAAGAAAAACAAATGGGCATGGTGCACTTCTCGTCCTACGTGGGGCGAGTCACTGCGACGGTATTGACGTTAGCCCTGTTTCTGGCTGCCTTGCTGGCATGGCGCTGGGGACGACAAGAAGCCTACGCACTGCTATTTGCGGCATTTTTGAGCGTAATCAACATGCTCATCCTGGGTGGTCGCCTGATCGCGCTCCCCGCTTCTACGCATCTTGCCGCACGGCGGTTGGGTGGGGCGGTGTTGCAGCGCTGGATCATCACCATTCTGGGTCTCATCTTGGCAATTTTCTGGCTGCATCTGCCTGTTATCGGGCTGGTTGCCGGGTTTTTGCTGGCCCATTTCGTATTTTTGGCATTTCTGATGCGGGAACGTATCAGGCAAAGGAGTTAAGTGTGGCTTCAGGCGATATCGCCCATCATCTCGTCAACTGGACCATTGGTTCCGGTTTCTGGACGTTTGATCTGGACACCATTGTCATGGGCTGGATCATGGCTGCCATTCTGGTCATTACCGGCATGGTAGTCGGCGCAAAATTGCAAACCAGCACCCCCAGCGGCATGCAGAACTGGCTGGAAGGCGTCGTCGATTTTATTGATGATCTGGTTCAGGGCAGTTTCCCGGTCAAGGACCCCTTGATTGCACCCATGGCCATCACGGTATTTTTGTGGATCCTGCTGATGAACAGTATGGATGTCATTCCTGCCTATTTGCCCAGCATTATTGCGCACTGGTTTGGTATTCAGGAATTTCGGGTAACCCCTACCGTAAACCTCAACACCACCTTGGGCGTTTCCATCACGGTATTTTTGGTGATGATTGCTACCAATTTGCGGGTGAAAGGTTTCAGCTACTTTAAGACCTACCTGACCCATCCCTTCGGTATTTGGCTGGCACCGATGAACATCATCATGTCCCTGATTGAAGAAATCACCAAGCCGTTAAGCCTCGGCCTGCGACTGTTCGGCAATATGTTTGCGGGCGAACTGGTATTTTTGCTCCTGGCCATGTTGCCCTGGTGGGGTGAGCTGGTAATGGGTACGGTCTGGTCCCTATTTGAAAGTTTGATCATTATCTTGCAGGCATTTATTTTCACCGTGTTGACCGTGGTTTACCTCGGCATGGCGAATATGCAGGATCATTAATACAGTTTTTATATTTCACTTTTGCGACACTTGTAAGGAGTTATCATGGACGCACACACCATTATCGTAGCTGCTACAGCCATTGCTGTGGGTATTATTTTTGGCGCCGCTGGACTGGGTTCCGCCATTGGCTGGGGTCTGATTACCTCCAAGACCATTGAAGGCATTACCCGTCAACCCGAAATGCGTCCCCAGTTGTTGGTAAATACCTTCATTTTTGCCGGCTTGATGGAATCTTTCCCCTTCATCATTCTGGCTTTCGGTTTCTGGTTCCTCTTCGCCAACCCGTTCCTGGGCTGATGCGGGCCCGGTTGATCCGGCCCTCTTGCAAGTGAGGTAGTCATGAATCCAGTAGGTATCAATGGAACACTGATCATACAGCTGATCACCTTCGTCATTTTGGTGGCGTTGTTGTACAAGTATATGTATGGTCCTCTGCGTAAGGTAATGGACGCCCGCCGCGCGAAAATCGCTGATGGTTTGGCCGCTGCTGAACGTGGTAAGGAAGAAATGGCCCTGGCCCAAAAACGCGCTGCAGAAATGCTGCGGGAGGCCAAGGACAAGGCGGCAGAAATTATTGCCAACGCCGAGCGTCGTGGTGTAGAGCTGCGCGAAGAAGCTCAGGTCAAGGCCCGCGAGGAAGCAGACCGGATTATTGCCGGAGCCCGTGCGGAAATCGATGTGGAAACCAACCGGGCCCGTGAAGTGCTGCGTGGTCAGGTAGTAGAGCTGGTGGTCGACGGCACCCAGCGTATTTTGCATCGTGAAATTGATCAGAACGCCCATCGCGACATCATCGACCGTATGGTCGGTCAACTGTGAGGATCTGAAATGGCAGATCTGATCACGGTGGCGCGACCCTACGCCGAGGCGCTATACGGGCTGGCTAAAGAGTCAGGTCAGCAACAGGCTTGGGCAGACGCTTTGCGAGTGCTCACAGCCATGGTTGCAGACGACCAGGCCCAAGCATTTTTGAGTGACCCCGAACGCCCGGAAGCGGATAAGGTGGCTTTACTCGCCGCCGCTCCCGTCACGCTGGAGCAGTCGGGCTGGCAGGCCTTTCTGACGCTGCTGGTGCACAACGATCGCTGGGCAGCAGCAACACAAATTGCGGTGCTCTTTGATGAAGCCATGCGCCATGACGAAGGCATTATCGACGTTCTGGTAACCAGTGCGGTGACTATGGACGCGCAGCAGAAAAGCTCGGTTCAGGCGGCGCTGGAACAGCGTTTCAGCGGTCGCAAAGTCGCCTTTCGTGAGTCGGTAGATGCTTCGCTGATTGGCGGTCTCGTAATTCATACGGGTGATCTCACCATAGATGCTTCCGTGCGTGGACAAGTGCAGCAACTTGCCCGAACCCTTCGCAGCTAAAGTCTTGAGGAACAAAGTATGCAACAACTGAATCCATCGGAAATCAGTGACCTGATCCGCGCACGCATCGCTGGCTTTGAAGGCCGTGTCGAGACGCGCTCCCAGGGCACTATCATCAGCCTGAGCGACGGTATCCTGCGCATTCACGGTCTGGAAGACGTCATGTACGGCGAAATGCTCGAACTCCCCGGCGGGCGCTTCGCGCTGGCCATGAATCTGGAGCAGGATAATGTCGGTGCCGTGGTGCTGGGAGAATTCTCTGGTCTTGAAGAAGGTGGCATTGTTAAATGCACCGGCAAGGTCATGCAGATTCCTATCGGCAAGGAATTGCTGGGTCGTGTGGTCAATGCCCTGGGGCAGCCCATTGACGGCAAAGGCCCGGTAGATGCCAAGGAATTTGACGTTCTCGAAAAAATCGCACCCGGCGTGGTGGATCGTCAAAGTGTGGACGAGCCCATGCAGACCGGCGTCAAATCCATTGATGCCATGGTACCGGTGGGACGCGGACAGCGCGAACTGATCATTGGTGACCGCCAGACCGGCAAGACGGCTGTGGCAGTGGATGCCATCATTAACCAGAAAGGCAAGGGTGTTTACTGCATTTACGTTGCGGTGGGGCAGAAGGCTTCAACCGTAGCCGGGGTGGTCCGTAAACTGGAAGAATACGGCGCTATGGAATACACCACGGTCATCGCCGCCAACGCTTCCGAATCAGCGGCCATGCAGTATCTGGCGCCTTATTCCGGCTGCACGATGGGTGAGTATTTCCGCGATCGCGGCATGGACGCATTGATTGTGTATGACGATCTGACCAAGCAGGCCTGGGCTTACCGGCAGATTTCCCTGTTGCTGCGCCGTCCTCCGGGTCGCGAGGCGTATCCGGGCGATGTGTTCTACCTGCACTCCCGTTTGCTGGAGCGCGCTGCACGCGTCAACGCTGATTTTGTAGAAAAATTCACCAATGGCGAAGTGAAGGGTAAGACCGGTTCCTTGACCGCGTTGCCCATCATTGAAACGCAGGCCGGTGACGTTTCTGCTTTCGTGCCGACCAACGTGATTTCCATCACCGACGGTCAGATTTATCTGGAAACCGATTTGTTCAACTCCGGTATCCGCCCCGCCATTAACGCCGGCTTGTCCGTATCGCGTGTCGGTGGTGCTGCCCAGACCAAGATCATCAAGAAGCTGGGCGGTGGTATTCGTCTGGATCTGGCGCAGTATCGTGAACTGGCGGCTTTCGCCCAGTTTGCTTCTGATCTGGATGAAATTACCCGCAAACAAATTGAACGGGGTAAGCGGGTTACTGAACTGCTGAAACAGGATCAGTTCTCACCTATGTCGGTCGCAGAACAGGCTGTGGCCCTGTTTGCCGCCAGCAGCGGTGCACTGGATGACGTGGAAGTAGCCAAGGTGCGGCCTTTTGAGAAGGCCTTGCTGGCTTATCTGCACAGCAATAATAAGGACTTGATGGCTGGGCTCGAAGAGAAAAAAGAGCTTACCGATGACTTCAAAAAGCAGCTCGACGCAGCAGTCAAGCAGTTCAAGTCCAGTTCGACGTACTAGGAGAGCAGCATGGCCAATGCCAAGGAAATTCGCGGTCAGATCAAGAGCGTAAAAAATACGCGCAAGATCACCCGCGCCATGGAAATGGTGGCTGCAAGCAAGATGCGGCGCGCGCAAGAACGGATGCGCGCTGCCCGGCCCTATGCGGAGAAAATTCGTGAGGTACTGGGCCATCTGGCGCTGGCACACCCGGAGTATGAACATCCCTTGATGCAGGTTCGGCCTATTAAAAGGGCCGGATTTCTGGTTGTTACCACGGATCGTGGGCTCTGTGGCGCGTTGAATGTCAATGTGCTGCGGCAGGTTGTGCATAAAATGCACGACCTGCATGAACAGGGCGTCAGTTCTGATCTCGCGGTTATGGGTAACAAGGGGCTCGGTTTTTTGCGTCGTCATGGCGCGCATCTGGTCGCTGAACTGAACGGACTGGGAGACAAGCCTAATCTTGCGGACATGATCGGACCGATCAAAGCCATGGCCGATGCTTACGCCAAGGGTGAGGTCGATGTGGTTTATATGGTCTCTTCCCGCTTCGTCAATACCATGCTGCAACGCGCCACTCTGGAGCAATTGTTGCCGGTGGCCAAGCCGGAACTGCCTACCGAAAAACCGGCGGAGATGTGGGATTACATTTATGAGCCGGAGGCTCGCCCGGTTCTCGACAAACTGATGCATCGCTATGTGGAGTCTGTCGTTTATCAGGCGGTCATTGAGCATCTGGCCTGCGAACAAAGCGCGCGTATGGTGGCCATGAAAAATGCCTCGGACAACGCCAAACGGATGGTGGGCGATCTGCAGTTGGCTTACAACAAGGCCCGTCAGGCAGCCATTACACAGGAAATCGCCGAAATCAGCGCCGGAGCGGCGGCGGTTTGACGATTAAGCACAGCATTTTTGGATTTTTTGAGGGTTAAATCATGAGCGAAGCGGTAGCTAAAGATAATGCCGTCGGCCACATTGTCCAGGTGATCGGACCGGTGATCGATGTCGCCTTTCCTCGCGGGCAGGTCCCGGAGATCATGGAAGCCGTGATCATCACGGAAAAAAATCTCACCATTGAAATTCAGGCGCAGTTGGGCGATGGCGTGGCACGCGGTATTGCCATGGGACCCAGCGAAGGCCTGAAGCGTGGACTGGCGGTTACCCGTACGGGTGCCCCCATCAGCGTCCCCGTTGGTCATGGCACTTTGGGGCGGATCATGGACGTCCTGGGCGATCCTGTCGATGGTAAGGGTCCGGTACAGACGGAAGAACGCAAGGCCATCCACCGTCCCGCCCCCAATTTTGATGAACTGGCAGCCAGCACGGAAGTGCTGGAAACCGGCATCAAGGTTATCGATCTGGTATGCCCTTTCGCCAAGGGCGGTAAGGTCGGTCTCTTTGGTGGTGCCGGGGTTGGTAAAACCGTGCTCATGATGGAATTGATCCGGAATATCGCCATTGAGCATACCGGTTATTCCGTGTTTGCCGGCGTGGGTGAAAGAACCCGCGAAGGGAATGACTTCTATCACGAAATGACCGACTCTGGCGTGCTTGACAAGGTAGCCCTGTGCTATGGCCAGATGAATGAGCCGCCCGGCAACCGTTTGCGCGTCGGCCTGACCGGTTTGACCATGGCGGAACATTTCCGTGATGAAGGCCGCGATATTCTGATGTTCATTGACAATATCTTCCGTTACACCCTGGCGGGTACGGAAGTATCCGCGCTGCTCGGGCGTATGCCTTCGGCAGTGGGTTATCAGCCAACGCTGGCTGAAGAAATGGGCAAGTTGCAAGAACGCATTACCTCTACCAAGGTGGGTTCCATCACTTCGGTACAGGCGGTTTATGTGCCTGCCGACGATCTCACCGATCCGTCCCCGGCCACGACCTTTGCCCACTTGGACGCGACGGTGGTGTTGTCCCGCCAGATTGCCGAACTGGGTATTTACCCCGCTCTGGATCCTCTGGACTCCTTCAGTCGTCAGCTGGACCCAGCCATTGTCGGTCAGGAACACTATGACGTGGCACGTTCCTGCCAGAAGACCCTGCAGCGCTACAAGGAACTGCAAGACATCATCGCCATTCTGGGTATGGATGAACTTTCTGAAGATGACAAGTTGCTGGTTTCGCGCGCTCGTAAAATTCAGCGCTTCCTGTCCCAGCCCTTCTTCGTGGCGGAAGTATTTACGGGTAGCCCCGGTACCTATGCTTCACTGAAAGATACCATTCGTGGGTTCAAGGCTATTGTTGCCGGTGAATATGATCATCTGCCGGAACAGGCTTTTTACATGGTAGGTACTATTGATGAAGCGATTGCCAAGGCGCAAAAGCTGCAACAGGGATAAGGTATGGCCATGACCATTGATGTGCGGGTCGTCAGTGCTGAAGGGAGTATTTACGAAGGGATTGCCACGATGGTGGTGGCCCCCGGTGAAATGGGTGAGTTGGGTATTTTGCCTCGCCACGCTCCCTTGCTGACCGGATTACGTCCCGGCGAGTTACGGATCATTAACGGTGAACACACCGAATATTTGTTCGTAAACGGCGGCATGCTCGAAATCCAGCCAGACGTGGTAACGGTTCTGGCGGATTCGGCAGAACGGGCTACGGATATTGACGAAGCCAAGGCGCTTGCCGCCAAACAGGCTGCTGAGGCGCGTCTGGCCAGTAATCTGGATCAGATGGATTATGCGGCAGCTCAGGGTGAACTATTGGCTCAGATTGCCCGTTTGAAAGCAGTTCAGCGCTTGCGCGAGCAAGGCCTGCTGCGCTAGTTTCGAAAGCAGCGATGCTCCTGTCTTTGGGCAGGTTTCATAAACCCCGGTCGCTCATGGTGACTGGGGTTTGTGCGTTTTGAGGAAGAAAACATGGATCAGGTGATTACCGATATTGTCGTGTTGGCGGCCGGTCAGGGTACCCGCATGCGTTCTGCCCAGCCCAAGGTGTTGCAGGCTTTGGGAGGCAAGCCTTTACTGGAGCATGTTCTGGATACGGCGCAGAGTTTGCAGCCGCGACACTTGCATGTGGTGATTGGCAATGGCGCTGAACTGGTACAAAAACATTTCCGCAACTGGCCGCTGCAGTGGTGGCATCAGCAGGCGCAACGTGGCACCGGCGATGCGCTGAAAGCGGCTTTACCTGGTCTGCAGGCTGCCGACCGGGTGCTGGTACTGTACGGTGATGTTCCCTTGCTCACTGCCGATACCTTGCGCGCATTTTTGGCAAAAACTCCGCAAAACGCTCTAGGACTGAGTACCGCTATTTTTGAACAAGCGCAGGGTTACGGTCGCATTGTCCGCGACGCCCAAGGCCAGGTGCAGGCCATTCGCGAACAAAAAGACTGCAGCACTACAGAGCATACTATCCAGGAAGTGAATCTGGGCATGATGATATTGCCGGTGGCTTCGCTGCAGCATTGGTTATCCGATTTGTCGGCCAATAATGCTCAAGGTGAGTTGTATTTGACGGATGTGGTTGCAGCAGCCCGGAGCAGCCATCTCGAGGTTTGGCCTTTTACTTTTAGCGATGCCAGCGAAGCCCTGGGCGTCAATGACCCGGTTCAGCTTGCAACGCTGGAGAGAATTTACCAGCGTCGGCAGGTGCGTCATTTGCAGGTTCAGGGGCTGCGCCTGGCGGATCCGGAGCGTGTGGATATTCGCGGTACTCTGGAATGCGGTCAGGATTGCTGGATGGATCCCAATGTTCTGTGTATCGGCAAGGTGCGTCTGGGGGATCGGGTGCGCGTCGGAATGGGCGTGGTTCTTAAGGATGTGGAAATTGGAGACGATGTCGAAATTCTGCCCTACAGTGTGCTCGAAGGTGCCCGTATAGGCGCGAGTGCACGGATCGGCCCGTTCGCCAGAGTGCGTCCGGGCAGTGATATTGGCGTGGCGGCACATATTGGTAATTATGTGGAAGTGAAAGCCTCGACCATTGGCAATGGTTCCAAAGCTAATCATCTGACCTATATTGGTGACTCGGAAATCGGTTCTGGGGTTAATGTGGGTGCCGGCAGCATCACCTGCAATTATGATGGGGTAAATAAGCACAAGACCGTGATCGGTAATGATGTGTTTGTCGGTTCCGCGACGCAGTTGATTGCGCCAGTCAGTGTGGGTGACGGCGCCACTATTGGTGCCGGAAGCACTATCACCAAGAATGTGCCTGCCGGTGGCTTGACCCTCAGCCGCAGTCCCCAGCGTTCCATTCCGGATTGGCAACGCCCGCAGCGGAAGATCAAGAAAACCTGACGGCAGCAGGTCTGTTCCTGGCGAAAGGGGCGGGCTGGCGCATGGTTTAAGGCAGCACAGCGGGTAAAAAAGAAAATCAACCAGCCGGTGGCTGATGTCAGGATAAATTCAGTACGGGCAGCAAGGCCCTCGTCTTCGGGAGACATAGTTTATGTGCGGTATTGTCGGTGGTGTCAGTAAGACGGATTTGGTGCCCATGATTCTTGAAGGTTTACGGCGCCTGGAATATCGCGGCTACGATTCGGCGGGCTTGGCGATGCTCCAGCAGGTTCCAGGACAGCAGCCAAGCCTGGAGCGCGTGCGGAGCGTGGGCCGGGTGGCGGAATTGACAGCGGCAACCAGCGAGCGGGATTTGCAAGGCATGCTGGGTATTGGTCACACCCGTTGGGCGACGCATGGGGGGGTGGCAGAATGTAATGCCCATCCCATGTTGTCTCATGAACAAATTGCGGTTGTGCACAACGGTATTATCGAAAATTTTCATGCCCTGCGTGCCCGTCTGGAACAGTCAGGTTATGTATTTACTTCCGAAACGGATACAGAAGTCATTGCCCATCTGGTCCATTTCTATCGACAGACGGCGCCTGATTTGTTGACAGCGGTACGGCAAACCGTGGCGGAATTGCGCGGCGCTTATGCCATTGCTGTTTTGTCGCTTGCAGACCCGGACCGGCTTTGTGTGGCGCGGATGGGTTGCCCCCTGTTGCTGGGGATTGCGGATGAAGGCCATTATTTCGCTTCGGACGTGGCCGCCCTGTTACCTGTGACCCGCCGCGTGCTGTATCTGGAGGACGGTGACGTAGCCTTGTTGGAGCGGGACAAGCTGACGATTACCGATCAGGCGGGTCAGCCTCAGAAACGTGAAGAACATTGGAGCGAATTGAGTGCCGCCGCTGTCGATTTGGGACCGTACCGGCATTTTATGCAAAAAGAAATCCACGAGCAGCCCCGGGCCTTGGCGGATACCCTGGAAGGGGCGTTGAACAGTCAGTTGAATCTGGGCGATTTGTGGGGAGCGCAGGCAGAAGCCATTTTCAAGGATGTGAACAGTGTCCTGTTTCTGGCGTCTGGCACCAGTCATTACGCGACCCTGGTGGGACGGCAATGGCTGGAGAGCATTGCGGGGATTCCCGCTCAGGCAGAGCTCGGCCATGAATACCGCTACCGCGACTCCATTCCCAACCCGCGCCAGCTCATTGTGACCCTATCCCAGTCGGGTGAAACGCTGGATACGTTTGAGGCCCTGAAACGGGCCAAGGAGCTGGGCCACGGCTATACCCTGTCCATTTGCAATGTGGCTGAAAGCGCCATCCCCAGAGCCTCGGCACTGCGATTTCTGACCCGTGCCGGCCCGGAAATCGGGGTGGCTTCCACCAAGGCTTTTACGACCCAACTGGTCGCTTTGTATTTACTGGCGATTTCTCTGGCCAAGGCGCAGGGCAAACTGGATGCAGATACCCAGGCCACCCATCTGGAGGCTCTCCGCCAGCTACCCGGCAGTGTCCAGCATGCCCTGAATCTGGAACCACAAATTCAGAGTTGGGCAGCGCGTTTTGCGGGTAAGGAGCATGCGCTTTTTCTGGGTCGTGGACTGCATTATCCCATCGCCCTGGAAGGTGCCCTCAAGCTCAAGGAAATCTCCTACATTCACGCCGAAGCCTATCCTGCAGGGGAGCTCAAACATGGCCCACTGGCTTTGGTGGACAGTAATATGCCCGTCGTGGTCATTGCCCCCAATGACCGTTTGCTGGAAAAAGTCGCTGCAAATATGCAGGAAGTTCATGCCCGAGGGGGCGAGTTGTATGTGTTCGCTGATGCCGACAGTCACTTCAGCGCCAGCGCGGGTATTCACGTCATGCGCCTGCCCCGTCACACCGGTCTGCTTTCACCGGTGGTACACGTCATTCCAGTGCAGCTTCTGGCCTATCATGCCGCACTGGTAAAAGGCACCGATGTGGACCGCCCCCGTAATCTGGCCAAGGCAGTTACCGTGGAGTGATGTGGTAGGTGTTTTTATGGATGCTGTTGTTCGCGGGTAATATAGTTTGCTCTTGGGTAATAAAGTTTACTCCTGAACCTTGCGGGTCTTAAAAGGAAAGCGTAACTTGAAGCCTGGGCTGGGATTTCTTGGGGAAACTCCATGGCTAGGCGCCGTTATGTAATTGACGAACCTCGTATTGCTCTGCTTGAAAAGGACGGACGCGGTAAGGGTGTCGGAGCAGCGTATAAACCTTGGCTTACAGTTCAAGATGTACCATCAATGGGGCGGAGTACGCGTCTTCGCGGTATTCATACTGGACGCACACACCATCTCCTCTCCGATATTGAACGCAGCCTTTTCTATTTACTGGATTGGGAAGATTCGGTCACTGATATCCGTGAACAGTTTCCCTTAGACCGATCATTGACCGCACAAATTGCCGAATCGTGCGGCATTCCACACCCTCGCTTTCCAGGGGTGTCAACGGCGATGGTCATGACTACGGATTTCCTTGTTGATGTCTGGAAAGATGGCAGGCAAATTCAAATGGCTTATGCCGTGAAGTCCGGTAAGGATCTGGATCATTCCCGAACTATAGACAAGTTAGAAATTGAAAGAATTTACTGGGAAAACAAAGGGGTGGGTTGGTGCATTGTGACACCATCAGTCCTCCCGTCGCAGCTTATCCGAAATATCGAATGGATTCATAGTTTCTATCAACTGAACGACCTTTTTGAAACTCACTCAGGGTTATACCAGGACAGCGCCAGAAGAATGTTGGCCCAAATCGGCAAATCACCCTGGATGTTACTTCACCAGTTCTGTGAAGACATGGATACTCGCTTTGGTTTACGGAGCGGCGATAATTTGATGTTGTTTCGCCATCTTCTTGCCTGCAAGGCGATCCTTTGTGACATGAATACGCTGAAACTGAATGACCAACTCACGATGGGGAATTTCCGTTTGGCACTTTCTGAGCATCAAGAGACACAGGCATGACCTTTCTAAATCTCAACCAACTGATTAAATTCGTTGAGGACGGGCATGTGGAGCGCATTTTATGGCTCGACGCTGAAGGTCCCGGTTATGTCTGTATCGATATACATGCCTCGAATGCTAATCCTTTCTATCGGCGCCATGAAGATATAACTCGTCTGATTGAACAGTACAGTGTCCTGCAATGTACTGAGGATCCTTTTTTCCTTACGGTGAATGAAGATCAACTTTCCACCAGCCAACGGAACAAGCGCTCCGAGCGCTATGCCCGTATTGTCCCATTGCTTAATCAGCAACCGGATGTGTTTGATCTTCGCAAGCGTGGGCAAATGATTGCCCAAACTGTCTTGGCCAATGGGGAAAGCCGACACAGCTTGTTACGTTTGCTACGACGTTACTGGCAGCGAGGTATGACACCGAATGCAATGCTCCCTGACTATGCCAACTCCGGGGCCTCAGGTCGCGAGCGGGTTGCTACAGGAAAGCGTCGCGGACGGCCGCCTAAGAACAATGAGTTTTCCGTCAACGTTACTTCAGAAATGCGCAGCATTTTCAAAGCGGCGGTAACCAAATTTTATGGCATGCATCCAGTTTTTGAGCTGACTGAATGTTACTACGCCATGTTGCGAACCTACTTTTCTGATCCTGTGGTTGACCCTGATATTGGGCGGCAGGAATGGGTGTTACGTCCGGACGCCCCCAGTTGGTGGCAATTTCGGTACTGGTATCATAAAGATAATGATATTTTTGATCTTAAACGACGCAGAGTCTCCTCTCGTATTTACGACAAGGACATGCCCTTGAGGAAGATCATACTCGCGTGAAATCCATCGCGGGATGGGAATACATAATTAACTCTATTTCTACTGCAAATTAGAATTAATTGCGTGTACCGACTACGCCGTTTTTTCGAACCGCTCGAACCACATCTGCGCCTGGAGTCAGCCTTTTCAACCTTGTTGCGTCAGGGTTATGTCAGCCGCAATCCACTGAACACCGATTACATCCACAGGCTTCAGGATGGGCATGAGCGCATACTAGCCCGTAATCTTGAAGCAGGTCGTCATTATGTTCGGAGTACAGCAGAAGGTTTCGCGCTGATCGGCACTTCAGGAGCAGGGAAAAGCACAGGGATAAACCGAATACTGAGTTATTATCCACAAGTTATCGAGCATCAGGAACCCTTCAGTCTACAGCAAGTCGTCTGGCTCAAGCTCGACTGTCCTCACCAGGGTTCACCGAAGCAGCTCTGCATCCATTTTTTCCAGGAGCTTGATATGATCCTGGGCACCCGCACTTTTGCCCAATTTGGCAGAAGCCGCACTCTGTTGATTTGATGATGGCACAAATGGCACAAATGGCACAAATGGCACAAATGGCACAACTGGCACAACTGGCACAACTGGCACAACTGGCACAACTGGCTAATCGGCATGCACTCGGCGCGTTGGTTATTGACGAGATTCAGCACTTGATTCTGGCTAAAGGTGTAGGGCAGGATGCGGTGTTAAATTTCCTGGTTACTTTAATCAATACGATTGGCATTCCGATCGTTATGATCGGGACAATGGGTGCATTACCGCTTTTTCAGGGGAGTTTTAGACAAGCCCGCCGTGCGAATGGTTTGGGTTGTGCAGTATGGGAGCGCATGCAGCCTGGTCCTGCGTGGGATCATTTTGTTGATGTGTTGTGGAAGTACCAATGGACACGACAAGAAACGCCTCTCACCGATGAAATCCGTCATGTCCTTTATGAGGAAAGCCAGGGCGTCATTGACCTGTTAATCAAATTGTTCATGCTGGCACAGTTTAAATTGATGGAGCAGAGTTCTTTTCGAGATACACCGGAGATTTTGGATGCACAGTTATTGAAAGAGACGGCCGCTCAGCATTTTAAAATGGTTGAACCAATGATGCGGGCATTAAAAGCTAAGAATCAGCATGAGATCAGTAGATACGACGATCTGAGGCCACTGGAAAATCATGTTTCCCAGATTTTTCAGGAGGCATTATTGCAAACAAACTCAATCTCTACATTTGTACCCACTTTGGAGGAGAATTTAGAACCCAGTGATCAATCAGATGCGTTGATCAGTGCACTTATTATGGCAGGCTTGGCGGAAGATATTGCCACCTTGATGTCTACCAAAGTACGAAATTTATACCCCAATGCCTCCGTTATGGATCTTGTCGGCCATGTCTCCGAGTTACTCAGGGATCATAAGCCTGATGATAAAAAGAAGCGAAAATCGAAGTCGCGAAAAACCACATCCATTCAGGACAAGGCATGTCTTCTTTCCGATATCGTCCTGAAAGGTCAAGAAGCTGGGCAAAGCGCTGAGGAAGCCCTAATAGCTACTGGCATTGTAAGAGTGCCAAAATTTGGTTTGTAATGATGCTTGCCTATTTGCCATCCTTCTATCCAAGTGAATTGCTTTACAGCATTTTAGCTCGCACCTATCGGCATGGAGGATGGTGCAGCTCAAAACAGGGCATGATGGAATTTTTTGGGAGCCACAAAACGCGAGCAGGAGCCTTTTTGCAAACGGATTTGAATCGGTTTGCAAAGTGTTTACCGCCCAATCGGCATCTGACATCCGTGCAGTTAGCCCATAATACAACTCTACTGCCCTATCTTACGGCTTTTCAACCGGCGGAGGTTCGTGACTGGTCATTGGCAGTCGTATGTGGGGACAATGGGAAGGCCGACGCGGTCTATACGAAGCTTGGCCTCGCCGCTAGCCGCGTGCATTTGCCATCTGTGCTACGTTATTGTCCAATTTGCCGCACTGAGATGCTGGAAAAATTGGGTGAGCTATATTGGGTTCGCGATCATCAGCTTCCCGGGGTGCTGGTTTGCCACATCCATGCTGTAGCTCTCGCAGATAGCCATGTTATTTTGGCTAAAACAGGGCAGCATGAATTCATAGCAGCAGATGAAGACAATTGCCCCGCTCACCCATCAACGCCTATTTGGCAAGAGCAGAAAGCAATCGTAGGGCTGCTGCAACAAATTGCATTAGACAGCGCTCACATTCTCTCCGGCCCCCCCAAGCCGCAACCCCTTCAGGATTGGGGCCAACAATATCGGCTTTCCCTGCAAACACGGGGTTTTGGTCGAGGCACATCTCAAATTGATCAGCCTGCCATACAGGATGCTTACTTAGCGCGCTTCCACCAGGTTATGGAAATACTTCAGGAAGCTGTTCCTGATGGATGGCTTGAGTCAATCACACGCAAGCACCGTAAAAGTTTTGCAGCGTTACACCATATCCTTTTACAGCTGTTGATAGACGCTTACCCGCGCAATTCGGATGTTAAGCCATTTGGTGCTGGACCCTGGCTGTGCCGCAACCCATTGGCCAATCATTTTGGTCAATCTGTGGTTTCTGATTGTCACTTGCATGATGACCATAGGAAAACGATAGGGGTATTTCGTTGTAATTGTGGCTATACCTACAGCGTGGTTGTAGATGCTGGCAGTAGAATCAGGGTGCTTGATCGAGGTCCATTGTTTGAGCATCGACTGCGGGAATTGACCAGGACGCCTACCAGTCTACGCAAGTTGGCCAAAGAGCTATGCGTGGACGCAAATACCGTGCTCCATTACATCACCAAGTTTGGGCTGGAGACTCCCTGGAAGTCGCGTCCTATGCGCATGAAATCGCCACCTATTGATCGCATCGCTATGCGGGATACTTGGCAGAATGCCCATTCTGCCTGTCCAGATCTGACCCGTCAGGCATTGCGTAGACTGATTCCTGCAGTATATGCATGGCTCTATCGCCATGATCGGGATTGGTTGAAAGTTCAAGGTCCTGCCCCTGTCCGTTTGACCCCGTGTTGTTTTCGTATTGATTGGGCGCGTCTGGACGCGGCAACTGCGGAGATTCTGCAGCGAGAAGCCCAAAGATTGAAACTCCAGATTCCTCCCATTGCCGTGACTCGCGCCGCACTGGAGCGCGCTTTAGGGCGACGGGGCTGGCTGGAGAAACGTCTGGATAAGCTACCGATTTGTGCTGATTTGTTACAAAATTTAGTGGAGAGTAGGGAGGACTTTCAGTGTCGTCGTATAGATTGGGCTTCTGACCAGCTATGTTTCCAGGGGTTACCGATCAGAGTATGGAGGCTCCGTCGCTTGGCAGGGTTGCCACCCCGTGGAATGGCAAGGGTTGAAATATCCCTTTTGCGGGCCGAGGAACGGGCGGCATTATGAAAATTGCTTCTCTATCTAATATTCAGGAGATCTGACACTCCGCTGGCTCAACGGGATAGTGAAAAAATCAAATGGGGCGATGTGCGTTAATGCATTATTCCACACGGATAATGGGGAAAGTGTTAGCCATCTCCTTCCCTTTGGAATGTTGCCATTTTTGATGCCCGGCTTGGTTGTCTCTCGGGGAAATGTTCTGACTACGCGCCAACTAGGGAAAAAATATAAAGTCGTCATTCCTGACCTGTCTCATTATCTGGTTGTCCCGTTTCCCGAGGCTGTCAGTCGCACTCATTATGATTTGGGTGGACACTTGGGAGGCGACCATCGTGTCCTGCGCTATTCTGCCAAAGGCCACACTATTCTGATCCCAGCAATGGAGATGATCCGTTTTTTGTTTTTACACGGGAAAGTCATGGCCAATGCTATTCTCCAGCCTATGGGGCTGATGGATCTTGCAATTACGCCCTTACCGGGGATTTACTCCGAGATCTTTATGGAATTCCAGATGACGATGCCGCATGCCTTTATGCGTCCAGAACTCGTGCAAGAATTTGCTTGGGCAGCCGTTCATCCGGATGGACGAAAATCCTGGGATAGCGTGTTATCCCTCAGCCAGGGGCAGCGTAGCCTGATGTTCGAGCCACCGCCCGTTCATCACTGCGCTATTGAATTTCGTGCTGTGTTTCAAAACAATACCTGGTTGGTCCTGGAAATTGTTGCCATGTCGGGCAGGCTTCTGCCAGCGCAGAGGATCTCCTGGTCACATCCTTCTGTACGTGCCCGTGAAAACAGTTCTGGGGTGACCGATGATGAAGATGAGAGTGGTAGCGAAGATACCGGTAAAAATCGACCAGTGCATGTCATCGACCGAATTATTGATGATCAGGTACAGAGTCAGGACGATGTGAATCAGGCGGTTGTGTTTTTGGGGGGTAAGCGAGGGGAGTTTGAGAATCCTGCCCAAGTGGTTAAAGTTCGAAAGCCCCCTCGACCAGGAGGCATATCTACTTCTGCTTCGGATCATGAAAATCGGTTCCGCAATGCGCGCTCCGATGCAGGACAAATAGTTGATCCAGACCTACCGCCAAAGATTAGCGTTAAGCAAGTCAGCATGGGGGAAAGTGAGGGCACGAAAGGATTGCCGCCGCTTGAAGTATCTGTATTGGAGCCGTTTGAAGAAGGTGATGCCAGCAACTTTAAACTCCTAATCAAAATACTTCGATTGGTAGAGCAATCAAAACCGGATTTGACTCTATCCATTGCCCAGGTTCCCCTGAAAACCGGCTTTCATGTGATAGCCCCCCAAAGACGTCGCTCTTGTCTTGTGGCGGTCTTCACTTCCACTGAGCGATTACCAAGAGTACTGCTTGATGTTGATCATTTAAATTTGTCAGGAGGGCTGTCAGGGCTAATATTGTGTTATAACCGTTCGATTGTTCTTGCAGACGTGGAACGGCACGTCAAAATTCTCCTTGATCGACTGGTTGAAAATTCTCATCATTGGGATAAGAGTGCAGAGCGTGAAATTTCTAACGATGCCACAGTTATGCGATTTCCAAAACTCGCGAGGGATCTGGAAAACCAAGATGACGACAAGTATGTACGGAAATGGTCGAAAAAATTGGAGTCCATGCTATGGATCGGTTGCTAAATGCTGACGGAATTTCCGATTCACGGAGCTACCTGTATTGTTGGCGCGTTATTATTCACTTATCACATTGCTTCTGTGCAATCTCGTTGATGGCTTTCAGGCCCTGGATCGCCTCCATCCCACCTTGTCCTTAAATGATGCTCCGTACACTTTCCGCTTTACTGCGCTCATCGTCTCCTCCTGACTAGACAACAAGCTTAAACTGCTGTCTCAAATCTGGGGTTTATGGTGGACCCATGAGTCAAGACAAAAAGAGCGAGAGTTTAAGCTAGTCTGGTTTCTAACATTGCAGCAGAATGGCGCTGCCCCAAATTGTCCCTGAGTAATGGTTATGCTGCAACCTTCGGATA
>NZ_JABELD010000032.1 GCF_018853445.1 Acidithiobacillus concretivorus | reverse complement strand
CCGCTACCGCCACACTCCGGAAGAAACGGCCGAAGGCATGAGCAAAGAGGCGGTAGCCGTGGTACCACTGGCTATTCCGCTGATGGCGGGTCCGGGCACCATGATTACAGTGATTATTGCCCATCATAAAAATGCTTCCTGGTTTGCCAGCGGGCTATTGATTCTGGACATCCTGATCATTGCTGGCGTCGCCTACGCGGCGCTGCGCCTGGCCCGGCCGTTGTCACGGCGTCTGGGCGTAACCGGCATCAACATATCCACCCGAATTTTCGGGCTGGTCC
Source organism: Acidithiobacillus concretivorus (assembly GCF_018853445.1). GTDB lineage: Bacteria > Pseudomonadota > Gammaproteobacteria > Acidithiobacillales > Acidithiobacillaceae > Acidithiobacillus > Acidithiobacillus concretivorus. The sequence continues at coordinate 16,762 of NZ_JABELD010000032.1, read as the reverse complement.
TGGCCGCCATTGCCGTCACCTTCATTGCCAATGGCCTGGCTGCACTTTTTCCCGGCCTGGTGCATGTCAGCACCAGCTGATCAGCGCCTCAACCTGGATTAGACCTAGGGCTTGATGTCGCGCCCCAAGCCATATTTGAGCCGGCGAGCCGGCAGATACCAGAAAAGACCATCCAGCAGCATCAGGCAGCCCGCAGCAATCAGAATATAATCGGTGAAACTGTAGGGTGTTGCGCCCAGTATTTTGTGTAGGGCCAGACCCAGACCGATAAATGCCACACCGGTGCGGATCAGCGATAGCCCGGTTCGGGCGCGCGCGTAAGAGGCGCGGTGACTGGCGGCAATGGTGCGCTGAGCGGCGAGCATATTGCGCTCGCGGGCCAGATGGGTGCGCTCCTTGCTGGCCGGGACCGGGCGCAAAATTGAACAATAATGGGGAATGGCCGCAGCCAGTCTCGCCAGGGCACTGCCATCCTCGGCCTCAACCGGCGCTTCGGGCAGGTGATAGCGATCGGTAAAGCGCACGTTCTCGGTCGTAATATCAATCAAAGCACTTTGGCAGGGTAAATCCATACGGCTGCCACGCACTTTCAGGTAATCAAACAAGCCCATCAGTGCCAGGAAAATGCCGGCCAACAAAATCAACAGATGATAGGATGAGAGGTCGTTGTGGGTGACTTTGGTCAGCACGTTGGCCAGTGCCACCATGGCAAGCCCCCAACGCAGTAACTTCATGGCCGTCCGGGCGCGGGCATGAGCCGTGCGGTGCGCCGCCAGCTTGGTACGCCAGTGCGCCATGGTATTGCGCCAATAGGCCAGGCCCGTGCGCTCAATGCCAATGAGCAAGGGTGCCTCGGCATGCATATAGTCCTGTATGTACCAGCGTATGTCTTCTTTGAGCGCAACACGAAATTCGTAATGATGAGCCGGAACCAATTCCTGAACCTGGGCACGCATACTCGGGTTGTTAGGGTCAGCTGCAGCGATAATGACCGTGTCCCCCATCTGCCGGATCGGAAACCACTCTCCGGCGCGGAGTACCTTGCCATCCAGGCCGGAAAACAGCTGTGGTACGGGCAGGCGTTCATCATATTGCGTGAAAGCGCAGTCATAATGCCGGGCTAGCGCGTCCAGCAAGGCGCAGCGCGTCACTGCCAATTCCTTCAATAAGATGCGTTCGGCGTCGATCCCACGCTTGGCCGCACTTCGCATTGCCGACTGGAGCAGGACTTCACTCAGAAGGCCCTGCTCAACCAGGGGATAATAGGGCGATATTTCAGTGTTCATGTGGATAATAGCTGCGCTTCCAGGCGCTTTTCGGTTGACTGTAATCGGCATCGGCGATTTCAAAACTACCGTCGACCAGTGGTGAACGGCGTTTGACCCGTTCCGCCGGCAAATACCAGCGCAGGCCATCAACAATAAGGTACAGACCAACGACCACCAAAACGGCATCAAAAATTGTCCAGAGGATGTCTACATGGCCGGTAAAACCGAAATAGATATAAAGTCCGGCGCCCACCGTCATGATGCTGAAGCCGGTGCGGATGAAAGCCATCCCGGTACGCGCCCGGGCCATGACCGTCCGCAGCCGCGACATGACGTTGCGTTTATCCGCAAGGATAGTGCGCTCCAGGGCCAGGCCAGTAGTTGCAAAAACCCCAGGACGCGCCTGATCGGCATTGGCTTCCACTACCGGATCTATTTTGTGGGCATAAAGACATAAGGAGGGAAAAATAAGATCCCAAGGCCCACGTTTGCCTTGGGCATTACTCACCGCTTCCAGAGCCCTATTGGCGGCGTCTCGCCCGGGATGGTACCAGAGGAACCCCTCTACCAGCATGAAAAGGCCAATCGCAATGAGACTCCAGTCAAAAATCGACCAGGGGCCAATAGGAAATTTACGGATAAAGCCAATACCGATAGCCGCAAAAGCGACACCCGTCCGGGCAAAGGCGAGTCCTGTTCGCGCCTTGGCCATCATCGTCCGCAGATAAGCCAGAATGGTGCGTTCTTCGGCGAGATTCGTCCGGTCATTCGCCAGAAAACGCCGCCTTTCAACCGGAGAAAGTGCGTCCCAGGCCTCGCGCAAATCGGCAGATCCTGCAACCACCGAACTCCGTCGAAAGGCCATCTGCCCGCCCGGATCAATCACATTCAGGGCGGAATAGTTTTCCGGAACTTCGTAGGGGAGATAGGTTGTGATGGCGCGGGATTCCCGACGCGCTGGCAAATACCAGAGCAGGCCGTCAATCATGGCAAGCAGCCCAAAAACCATCAGTGGAATTTCAAAAAACAACCAGGCCCCGCCACCGAACAAGCGCAAAAAAGCGACACCAATACTGGTCAACGCCACCCCCGTACGTGCCAAGGCAAGCCCGGTGCGGCTGCGCGCAAAACGGGTTCGTTGAGCGGAGTAGCGGGTGCGTTCTCCGGCCAGATAGGTACGGACTTTGGCCAGTGGGGTACGTCCGCCATAAACGGGAAAATCATCATTCAGATCAGCGCTGTTTTCAATCAGGCGAATCAGATCGGGGCGCGTGGCCACCCGGAATGTGAGGTTTGCGACGCCAAGGGTTTGCCGGATATGCGCCAGCAAAGCGGGATCATCGGCTGTACAAACAATCACTTCAGCGCTATCCGCCGTCCAGGCTACAGGCAACCATAATTCGTTTCTGAGCATGTCCACGTCCAGTCGGCGGAGGATCGCCTGCGATGCAGCCAAGCCCTCGTCATATTCGACCACAGGACAACCGTAGCGGTCCGTCAAATCATCGAGCTGTTTCTCTTTTGCTAATGCTTCTATCGTAATACCCCAAATAATAATGTTCAGCGGCAGAATGCCGGCCGCGCTGCGCAAGCTGCGTACCTGCGCGGATACGCAGATGCAAACCGCCCATTATAAACAAATCGTGGCCGCACTGACCAGCCAAAGTCGCAGGCAATAAAATTTCAGAATAGAGATAGAAATTATGGACGCATCCATTAAAAAAGGATGCAGAGACAGCAAGCTGTCTTTTGCATCCTAAGGACGGAAGAACGATCGTAAAATATTAGGGCTTGATATAGCTAAAGCCAGCGTGCTCCAGCTGCATGATGCGGACGATACCTGCTGGAACAATGACTACCGAAGGATCCAGCTTGGGAAGATGCCCGGTTTTCTTCTTGAAGGCTTCCATGCTGTTATGACACACATCAAACTCCACCCCCTCAGCATTAATCGCGGCAATGCGACTCGCCACCGGACTGTTGGGCAGATACATTTTGATGCCCGGACCAAACGCCACGACGACAACCTGAACTTTCTCCTGACCAAAATAATTGAGTAGGTTCTGGGCATTATTCAAGGTGAGATTCCAGCGCGCGGGATTATCCTGACTGACCTGGATCACCACATGATGCTGAGCAAAAGGCAAGTTATGAATAAAAGTGGGGTGATTAAAGTGAAAATCATGGAGCATTGACACATTGGCCGAATCAACATTAGCCGAAGCAGTGGTCATGCCCAACATGCCCATCACCGGCAGAGCGCTGGCTAATACGGCCATTTTCAAAAAGTTCTTCAATAACATTACCATCTCCTCGTTATCTTCATCAAAAGGCAATCATCGCCTGCATGGCAAATTCATTATCCACGGCATCGGAAATACTATTCGCAACTGGGTTAGGCTGATGCGGCACATCCAGCGTTCGGAAGTAGTAACCGGCCATGATTTTGGTCAGTGGCGTGAAATGATATTGCAGACCAATAGCCCAGGTTTTGAATATGCGTTGCTGTGCCGGGTCATTTGGCAAGCGATCGTAATAGTCATAACGTAAATTCGCTTCAATATGCTTGGTCAAAAACAAGCCGCCTTCCAGCATGTAACCATTAGCCGTGTTCTGACTGCCGGGATAAAGTTGGGTGTTGGTCAGTGGTGCAGCCAGACCAGGGGCGCTGCTGAATGCCGAAGCTGCCGATATCCAGCCGGTACCACGCATGTACTGGAAGCGGAATTGCCTGCCCCATTGGTGCATATAACCCTGCAAATACTGCACATCCACGCCGTAGCGATTCATACTGTAACTGGTGTCATTCAATTCAGGGCTGGCATGTTGATACCAGATACCCGCCTGCACATCGCTACGGAAGGGTCCTTTCCCCCCGAATATATAAGCTTCCTGCAAGCGCGCTGCATACAAAGGACTGCTGGATTGATTGCCGGCGGCCACCGTGCCAAACATTCCAATCATGGCGCCGTAGGTAAATTCCCAGTGACCGTTACGGAACCAGTCAAAGGCCATGATGCCTGGATAGCGGAAGGCATTAACACCCAGAGTCTGTTGACCATTAATCAAGTAGGCATTCAGTTTAGTATTGATTTTGTAAGGATTGCTGGAGTTATACATTGGTTGCTGCATCAATTGCCCAATCATCGTCGATGACAACACAAAGTTATAACTCATGAATCCTTGCATGGCTCCTTCGGCACTAGGCGCACGAATAAGGCCCGCTTCAATTCTGGCCCCTGGAATATAACTGAAGGTAAAATGCCCATCAATAAGACCAGGTTGATAACTGCCACGCACATGCGTGAAACCATTATCACCAAACTCCCCACCAAAAAAATAGGAAATATGCTTGTTCAGGTTTCCGCGCAACATGATTCGTGCTCGCAGAATATTAGCGGTAGTGCTTTGCGAAAATCCGGGCGCTATAAGATCAATGTGCGGGATCTGGTTATTTTCAAGGCTGTCTTCATTACCGGGTTGCGCATAAAGACTGGGCTCAATAAACCCAGAAACACCAAATATCGGGGCTTTGGCAGGAGATATCCCCTGCAATTCAAACCAGTTGGCGGCATGGGCTAACGGGGATAAACCAAGCATGGCTGCTGCGACAATAAGCGTGTTTCTGGAAATTTTATGGCCGTGATACATGTTCATCACCTCGCAATGTTTTGGCTGAATTTTTATATTATGAAATAAGCGACGACCAACAACTCGGGAATACCGCTGACCTTCGCCCTACAAAAAATGGCAGCAAGGTTCGTGCCACCATGAAATCCAAGCTTATTGGTGAAGAGGATCAGCTGATGCGGACAAAATAGCACAAGGAATTGTGCTTAAAAGAACACAACAAATAATCCATATTCATTTATTAAGGAATACTAATAAATTGTCGCTCTATTTCTTCGAGACTCAAGCCTTTGGTTTCTGGCACCAGCTTCAGCGTGAATAGTATGGCCAAAAAAGTCATGAGGGCGTAAATCAGAAATGTCGCACCACGGCCAATAGCGCCAACGAGATCCAGAAAAACTCCGGCCACCAGCATGTTAGACAGCCAGTTGATCACCGTGGCCAGACTCATGGCGCGACCACGAATAGCCAGCGGGAAAATTTCAGAAATCAACAACCAGAATATCGGCCCTAAACTCATCGCGAAAAAAGCGACAAACACTGCCGACGTCACAACGATGAGCGCAGCCCCCAAGACTCCCTGCAAATTGGTTAAAAACTCCAGCGAGAGGGCCAGCAAGCTGATCAGCATCCCCCACAATCCCCATAACAACAATTTACGACGTCCCAGACTATCCAAAAAGCGCATGGAAATAATGGTTGCCAGGACATTCACCAAGCCGATGCCGCCCGTCGCCAGAATGGCCATGAAAGGAGAGGACAAACCAGTCTCCTGCAAAATCTTCGGTGCATAGTATAAAACGATATTGATACCAGTCACCTGCTGAAAAATGGCCAGGCCGACAGCAATGATCATCAGGTGGCGCAGCTTCCGGTTATTGAACAGGCTACGCAGCGCCATGTTCTGCGTGTTCGTATTGCCCTGCTGTAAGGATTCCAACTCTTTTGTCACCTGCGCAGTACTGCGCAAATACTGCAAAGCGGATTCGGCCCGAACGATGAGCCCTTGCCTGATGAGCCAGCGCGGACTCTCCGGCAATATCCACATTCCCACAAAAAGAATAAGTGCGGGCAAGGCTCCTAAGCCCAGCATCCAGCGCCAGCCACTGCCAAGATCGCTAAACAGGAGATCGACCCCATAGGAAATGAAAATCCCGATGCTGATGTACAGCTGATTAATGGTGACAATGGCCCCGCGCCGCTCTGGCGTGGTAATTTCGGCCAGGTAAAGCGGAGTCACGGTTGAAGCCACCCCAATGGCGAGTCCCAGAAAGGCGCGCCCCAGAAAAAGGAGTGCCACACTGTTGGCCAAAGCTGCCAGAAGACTTCCGAAAACAAACAGTGCGGCAGTTGCCAGCAAAACCCGGCGCCGCCCCCAGCGGTCTGCCAGCAACCCGGAAACAGCGGCGCCCAACGCGGCACCGGCCAAGGCCACCGCCACGAACAATCCCTGCATGCTGCCATTGAGCTGGAAGTCATGGGCCAGAAAGAGCAAAACCCCAGCAACCACCCCGGTTCCATAACCAAACAGGAGGCCACCCAGACCAGCTATCACAGCAATCAGCACAAATCGCCAATCTTGATGTTTTACTGACAGCTCGGGCTGCAGCATGCCACCCCCAAAACTTCATGAATATTAATTAGGCAATGAAGAAAGCCAATGCCAGTTTCTACTGCAGGTAATGGCACCCGTACAAGGCATGCCCATCGTTATTATGGCGATTAATGTGAGCTGGCGAACCTCGGCGCTGGCACAACTTGGCATCGGCAACTGTATGGGCGCGTTTCTGGCGCTTAATGCTGGGTACCATGGCTACAACTCAACGCACTCTCTTCGTCATAGACCAGATTACGCAATTCCTTAATCATTTTGTTATTTTCACACTCAAGAACGGAGCCCAGATATAGAGCATTGGCCACATCGCCGTTATCCAGCGCCAGTTTTGCCTGACGTGCCAGATGATGTATTTTTTCGTGGCGCTGCAAAATCTGCAAAAACCCGGACTGATCGCCAAAACGCAAGGATCCGTCCCCCTTCAGCCAGCGTCCAAGATGGCATTTTTCTTCGGCATCCTGATCCAATACATGATGCGGAATGGATTTTTGCTCGCGCATGGCCAGCAGAAAATTCTCGGTCCGTTGCCCATGACCTTCCAGCAAAGTCGGCAAAATATCAATGGAAGAATGGCTGAGCATACTCAAATTCAGACTTTTGAACTGACGCAACCAAAGGGGAATATCTTCTCCGGGCATGGGCTTGGCAAACAAATATCCCTGCAAGTGACCACAACCCATTTTCGCCAGTAATTTAGCATGGGCTTCTGTTTCCACCCCTTCCGCAATCACATCCAGACCCAACATACGACTGGCAGTAATAACGGCTGCCACAATAGCCAGGTCCTTGGGGTCATTGATCATGTCGCGAACAAAGCTTTGATCCAGCTTAACGGACTGAGCGGGGAGCTGCTGAAGATAGGTCAAAGAAGCGTTTCCGGTTCCAAAGTCATCCAGCGCCACACGCACACCCAAATCATTGCAGGCCGTCAGTCGCTCCTGGGCATGAATGAGATCCTTAAGTGGTGCTGATTCGGTAATTTCGATTTCGATCTGCCCAGCAGGTAAACCGGGATATTTTCGTAGAGCCCTTTCCAGATCGTCCAGGAAACGTGCATCCAGTAAATGATGTGCACTGATATTAACGGAAACACGCAAGGCAAGTCCTTGTTGCTGCCAGATTTGACCTTGCCGAAAAGCAGCATCCATCACAAAAATACCCACATCCCGGGCATAGCGATGATGATCCAGGCCGGCCCAGAATGCTGCGGGACCCAGCAAACCCCGTTCAGGATCAAGAATTCGAATCAGGGATTCAACCCCCGATACGCCACCAAAACTGTTGACAATTGGCTGGTAATATAACACCAATTGATGATTTTTAAGCCCCTTTTCGAGAAGCAGTCGCATATTAGCCGCGTTTTGTGCGGCCTCATCCAGAGTCAGACTATACAGGCTGAGCTGATCTCCTCCCTGTTTTTTTGCCGCATATAATGCCATGTCCGCATGCGCCAAAAGTGTTTCTACGGATACTTCATCCAGAGGATATAATGTCACTCCCAGACTGGCACTCACATGAATCCACTCGCCATCGATTTCCACGGGCGTCCGCACGGCTTCCAAAATCCGGCCACAAATGAAGTCCAGGTCGTCTATGGAACTCAGCGACGGAAAAAGCAGACCGAATTCGTCCCCTCCCAACCTTCCCAAGGTATCGCCCGAACGCAAACATTGACGAATCCGTTGGGTGACAGAAAGCAGCAAACGATCACCCGCACCATGTCCAAAACGGTCATTGACCGGCTTGAAACCATCCAGATCGAGCAGCACTACCCCGAGTAAAGTCTCGTCTCGACTGGCCTGCCGGCGGGCGATTTCCAGGCGGTCCATAAATAAAAGGCGATTGGGCACTTGAGTCAAGGGATCCCGAAGCATGCGATTACGTAATTGCAAAACAATTTCACCAAGATGGGCAAACGCCTCAAAATAATCTGACCCGATTCTTTTGAAATATCCTTTTGCCCGGGCGCCAATAAAACCTAAACCTTGCAAGTCACCCGACGAAAAAGGCAGAAACACCATCTCCTGAACGCGGGGTCGCAATTTCCGGATCCATTCCGGTGCTGCAGGATCATCACTGGAGTAAACTAGGGCCTGGTTTTGTTGCAAGGCCTGCCAACAGGGATCTTCTGCCGAATAAGGTAGATAGGGCATGGACAAGCGCAAACCGGCTGACGCTTCCAGAGTCAATAGATCATTGACCCTATTGGAGCACAGAAAATAGCCAGCCAGGGTGATATAACGACTTTTACGCGGCAAGCGTTCACACAACACCTGTAAAAGACTGACGTTTTCCGTATCTTTTTCAATACGGGTGCTTGCCAGGGTATCGAGCAACACATCAAAAACGGCGCTTCGCTCACCATCCGTTTCCCGCGCTGCCCGGGCGTAGCCACTTAACTGACACATCAAGTCACCCATCAGCAGACTGATGAGGATTTGTCCCAGGCGCGACTGGTATTCGGTTGGAACGTGCTTTTCCAAAATTGGCTGCCAATGCCGCCAGTAAATGGTGTAGCCACCGGCCAGCCAAGCAGGATCAATGCCTAAATGGTGGTGTTTGGCGCCCAGTTGCTGCATGGCAGCCTGCCAGGAAGGATTCAGTTGGTTGTTCAGAAGACCATACCCATGCTCCGCTTGACGCTGAACCAGGGCTTCAATTTGCGCCTCTGAAAAGTTTCTGAAAGCTGCGGCGGTAGCCGGATGTGAAAACAGGTAGTTATAAAAATCCCGGGCCAGCTGTTCTGCACTTTGGGCAAATAAACCCCAATACTGGTCTAATAAAATGAAATCTTCACTATCCAGCCCCAAAAAACTGACCAGATTATCTGCTCTGTAAAAGGGACTATTCATCACTGCAAAAAGCCGTACAACTTCCCTGTTTGGACAGAACCGCATCCAGCACCAGGCTTTCCAGTGTTTCCGTCGGGCTTACCCCATAGAAAACGCTCAGCTCCTTGAGCATTACCCATGCCCATTCTGAGAGCGCCACTTGTTTTATTACCGCCGCTTTTTGCCCGCCCTGATCATTATCAGGTTTTGTAATAGACATGATTCTTACTCCAACCTCACTCACTCATTCTGATAGCCATCTATTTGTTACCAGGAAAATTACCTGGATTTGTAAAGTAAACGATACAACTTCCGGGACAAAAAAGCAAAAAGAGAAACCAATATTTCTCTTATAGATCATAAATGTAACACCAAGTAACAGCACTTTATAAAAATATCATTATTTTCTTATGCTCTTATTTAAAAATTAGGCGGGCAAAATCAATCCGTCAAAATTTTACTTTTTATCAAAAAATGCGGCTATTTCTGGAGTATTCCGGGCGCTTCTGAATTTCCTCGGCCTTTTTACATAAATATAAGTGCTCAGCACGTTTTTTTTGATCGCGGGTGAGAGACATCCGGATTCCGACCAGGCACTGACCCATTGGTACCCCTTCTTCTTGAACACGGACAATCGTAACCACCGTTTCACAGGTTCCGCAGTCAGCAATGGTAAATTCAGCAAGCACATTTTCACCGGGCTGATATGAACCTTTAGGCGCAAAAAAGCTGGCACCGCTAGGACTGAAATCGTGTAGTTGCCCCACCATCTCCACGCCACCCACCTTACGTAAGGTAATAGCGCCTTCCAGTCGTACCCGTTTGGCTCTGCGCGAGGCTCTGCGGTAGATCATACGCGGCACATCAAAATAATAGCGCCCTTCAAACAAGTATTTCAGATCCGAAAAAAACATAAAAATAAAGTCACCCAATTCAACAAAAATCAGGGCTTTCTTATAGTCTTCCCGCGCAAAAACACCTTTCAAGCGGAAAAGCAGACTCTCCGATTCACAGCCATCAAAATAAAAGTGTGCGCCAGAATCACTGCTGTCCGCCGAAAAAATTACGGCATCTCCCAAACCCTCCGCAGACCTTTCTGAACATAACCTCTCCGGAATATCTTCAAAAATAGCTTCACCAAACTCCTCAACCAAAGTTTGCTGATATTCTGCAATGCTGAGCCCGCTTCTCAGTGGCAGCATCATACCCAACTCTGTATTGTCAGAAGTCAGCCCCATATACCCTCCAAAAACAGTTGGATAGACCCCATGATCCGGGCGAGCAAACACTAGGGGTCATCCAGAAAAGTTCAATGAAAATTTACGCGTGAAAATTTTAGAAACTTTCTTACCAAAAATGTTACACCTAATGTCATAAAGGAACAAACACCACGGCTAAAGCAACCTGTCGGGAAGGTGTCCACAAGTTCTCTGGTCTGCGCTACACTGCCCCGCAATCAACCCACCACGCTCCCGGATGGAACCCGCCATGGCCCAATATGTATTTACCATGAATCACCTGAGTAAAACCGTACCGCCCAAGCGTGCGCTGCTCAAAGACATCTCTCTATCCTTTTTCCCTGGTGCGAAAATCGGGGTTTTGGGGCTGAATGGCTCGGGGAAATCCACCCTGATGAAAATCATGGCCGGCGTGGATCGGGAGTTTGAGGGCGAAGCCCTGCCCATGCCGGACCTGAAAATTGGCTATCTGCCTCAGGAACCCGATGTCGATCCCAACAAAACCGTGCGTCAGGTGGTGGAGGAAGGACTCGGCGAAATCATTGATGCGCAGCAACAGCTTGAAGCCGTCTATGCCGCTTATGCCGAACCAGACGCCGATTTTGATGCCCTGGCTGCCGAGCAGGGACGACTGGAAGCCATTGTCGCCGCCAGTGACGGGCACCAGGCAGAACTGCAGATGGAAGTGGCTGCGGATGCTTTGCGCCTGGCTCCTTGGGATGCGTTGGTGGGTCCTCTTTCTGGTGGGGAAAAGCGCCGCATTGCCCTCTGCCGCCTGCTTATCAGCCGTCCCGACATGCTGCTTCTCGATGAGCCCACCAACCATCTGGACGCCGAGTCCGTAGATTGGCTGGAGCAGTATCTGCAGCGCTTCAGCGGGACAGTGGTGGCGGTCACCCATGACCGCTATTTCCTGGACAACGCCGCCGAATGGATTCTGGAACTGGATCGCGGCCGTGGCTTTCCCTACAAAGGCAATTACTCGGCCTGGCTGGAGCAGAAAGAAAAACGCCTGGAACAGGAAGCACGCAGCGAAGCTTCGCGCATCAAAGCCATGCAACAGGAACTGGAGTGGGTACGGCAGAATGCCAAGGGCCGGCAAAGCAAGAGCAAAGCCCGCCTGGCCCGCTTTGAAGAACTCAGCTCCTACGAATACCAGACGCGCAATGAAACGTCGGAAATTTTCATTCCCGTTGCCGAGCGACTCGGCAATGAAGTCATTGAATTCAAAGATGTCAGTAAAGGCTTCGGCGACAAGCTTCTGTTTGAAAATCTCAGCTTCAAGATTCCTCCGGGTGCCATCGTCGGCGTGATTGGCCCCAATGGCGCCGGTAAGTCCACTTTTTTCCGGATGATCATAGGTCAGGAACAGGCCGACAGCGGCGAAGTAAGCATCGGCTCTACCGTCAAACTGGCTTACGTGGATCAGTCCCGCGATGCCTTGGTAGCCAAAAGCAATGTCTGGGAAGAAATTTCGGGAGGCCTGGATATTCTGACCGTTGGCAAATTCGAAATCCAGTCGCGCGCCTACTGTGGTCGCTTCAATTTCAAGGGGAACGACCAGCAGAAACTGGTGGGCCAGTTATCGGGTGGAGAACGCGGTCGCCTGCATCTTGCGAAAACGCTGATTGCCGGTGGTAACGTGCTGCTGCTGGACGAACCGTCTAATGATCTGGATGTGGAAACCTTGCGGGCCCTGGAAGATGCCCTGCTGGAATTTGCCGGTAGCGTCCTGGTCATTTCTCATGATCGCTGGTTTCTGGATCGCATCGCCACCCATATCATCGCCTTTGAGGGCGATGGTCATGTCGAATTTTTTGCCGGCAATTACCATGAATACGAAGCCGACAAAAAGCGTCGTCTGGGTGAAGAGGGGGCAAAACCGCATCGCTTGCGCTACAAGCCGATTGTTCGCTGAATGGCAGGCTAGACTCAGACCTCATACAAGCTTCTCAGCGAAGCCTGAGGGCCACATCCCGGAATGAAGCCAATGCGGCTTCCAGATGGTCGATGATCTCCTGCTGTAATACATCCGGCGGTGGCAATTCGGCCAGGTTATCCAGGCTGTCGTCCTTCAACCAGAAGATGTCCAGGCTGGCCTTGTCGCGAGCCATCAATTCTTCGTAGCTGAAGAACTTGAACCGTTCGTTAGCCACGCGCGCGTGGCGATTTTCCGGGTGGTAGCAGGTGATGAAGTCCTGCAGGTCGTCCAGCTTGAGCGTGCGGGTTTTCAGGGTGAAGTGCTTGTTGGTGCGTAGGTCGTAGAACCACACGCCCCGGGTATGCACCTTGCCGTCCTTGGGTTTGGCGTCGAAAAACACCACGTTGGCCTTGACGCCCTGCGCGTAGAAAATGCCCGTCGGCAGGCGCAGGATGGTGTGTACATCGCAGGTTTCCAGCAGCTTCTTGCGGATCTTTTCGCCCGCGCCGCCCTCGAACAAAACGTTGTCAGGCAGCACCACGGCGGCCTTGCCGTCCAGCTTCAGCATGCTGACGATGTGCTGCAAAAAATTGAGCTGCTTGTTCGAGGTGGTTTCCCAGAAGTCCTGGCGCTCGTAGGTCAGTGCGTCGCGGTCTTCCTCGCCCTCCTCGTTGGTGATGGTCATGCTGCTCTTCTTGCCGAAGGGCGGATTGGCCAGCACATAGTCCACCTTGGCGCTCGGCTCGGAAATCAGCGCATCCGAACGCGCCACCAGCGGCTCGCCATCCAGCTCGCCAATGCTGTGCAAAAACAGGTTCATCAGGCACATGCGGCGCGTGTTGGGCACGATCTCGTTGCCGTGAAAGGTCTGGTCACGCAGAAACTCTTTTTGCGCCTTGTTCAGTTGCGCGCCCGAGCGCGTCAGCCAGTTGTAGGCGCCCAGAAAAAAACCGCCGGTGCCGCAGGCCGGGTCGGCAATGGTCTTCATTGGCTCGGGGCGCACGCAGGCCACCATCGCCTCGATCAGCGCGCGCGGCGTGAAATACTGCCCCGCGCCGCTTTTGGTGTCTTCCGCATTCTTTTGCAGCAGCCCTTCGTACAGGTCGCCCTTGGTGTCGGTGTCCAGGCTGATCCAGTTTTCCGCGTCGATCATCTGCACCAGGCGCGACAGCTTGGCGGGGTCTTGAATCTTGTTTTGCGCCTTGAAAAAAATCGCGCCCAGCATGCCCGATTCCTGCCCCAGCTTGTGCAGTGTGGCAAGGTAATGCGCCTCCAGCGGCTCACCGATCTTGCCGCGCAGGCTAGCCCAGTCGAACCCCGGCGGAATCTGCGTGTTGCGGTGGTAGGGCGCCTGCGCGTATTCGTGCGCCAGCTTCAGGAACAGCAGGTAGGTGAGCTGTTCAAGGTAATCGCCATAGCCCACACCGTCGTCACGCAGGGTGTGGCAGAAATTCCAGACTTTTTGGACGAGGGTGGAGGTGTTCATGCGTTTGCTCCAAGAAGTTCGCCTTCCATGCGTCGGATCGCGGCGATCAAATTGCGGAAGCTGGGTGATCGGTCGTTCTCGATGGTCAGGTGTTGGCCAATCGCGCGCGAACCGGCGATTTTTTCGTAACGCTGCTTTGTCATATTCCTGAGTTCTTTGCTCGGGCTTCCCAACGCATCAGGTGTTCTGAATTTTTTCTTCCCTTGGTGCGACGCCAAGCCATTGATACCCAGAGCCTGTTCCACCGCCTGCAAATCGGCCAGATAAAAACTTTCCAGTTCGCGACACACGATACGAACCAAGCAGCGATCTGCTTTGCCGGACTTTTGACACAAATCCAATAAATTTCTTTTGATCAGGGTGCAGTCCGGGCTGCTGTCCTGATCGCGCAGCACGATAAATCGCGCCTGATCGTTTTGATACGCTCGGATCTTGCGCATCAACTGCTTTTCGAGATCCTGTTTGCCTTCAAATGGAATGCATCGGAAAGTGACCCCCGCATTCAGCATGCGCGGCAGCAATGACTCCAGCATTGCCTTGGCAGAAGGCTCTTCGAGCAGAAACACCAGTTCACTCATTGCGGATCAACCCCGCCAAAGAATCCCTGCTTCCACAGATAGCCGAGCTGATCGCCCTCTGCCACATAAGCAGCGATCTGCGCGTCATCCTTGGCGCGGTGAATTTCCGTGCAGCCCTGCCGCTTGACCAGCCAACAGACTTCCTCAAGTTCGAGCGCGTTCAAAAAATCAGGTGAATGCGTCGAGACAAAAACCTGCCCCCCCCGGTTGGCGTAGCTTCGGAACTCCTCAGCCAGTTCCACCATCAGTTGCGGGTAGAGCTGGTTTTCCGGCTCCTCCACGCAGAGCAATGGGTGGGGTCTGGGATCATGCAAGAGCACCAGATAGGCGAACATCTTGATCGTGCCGTCGGACACATAACGATCGAGAAACGGCGTCTTGAACGAACCATCCTGGAAACGCAGCGTGAGATATCCGTCGTCCATCAACACTGGCTCAACGGCCTGCACGCCAGGAACCCGTCTAGCCATCGTGGACAAGATCTGGCGAAAAATATCGGGGTGCCGTTCGTGGAGATAGCGCGCGACCAGAGGCAGGTTTTCTCCGGTCTCGGACAGGTGCTCGGTTTCGCCGGCCGCATCCTTGCGGCCTCGCGCCGCACTGATGTGGAAATCTGAAACATGCCAGTTCTCGATCAGGCTGCGGAACGCATTGGCCGCCTTGAACCGCTCAAACTGACCCAAACCCTTAATGGCCAGCGTATCGGGTGCCACCTTTTGCGTTTCCCGATCCAGCTCTTCATCAGACTTGTTGAAGTCTTCTTCATTGGTGATGGCGTAACCCTCGCCCTTGGAAAAACTCAGGAAATGAAACGGGCTGCCGTAGCGCCCGCGTTTGTAGCGCAGCAGCTCTTTCAGCACCACGGGTGTGCCGTTCTGCTCGCCTATTTCCAGCGAATAGGTCACCAATCGTTCCACCCCGGTGATTTCCATTCGATATTGCAATTCGATCAGGATGGTGTCCTTACGTTGATCGCAGCCACGGCTCAGCACCTCGGCAAAGCGGCCACGCTTGTCCAGCGCCTGCCGCACATTGCCTTTAAGGCAATCGTGCAAAAAGCCAAACACATCAAATAATGTGGACTTTCCAGACCCATTGGCGCCAACAACCACGAGAAAGGCGGGAATGTCCTTCAGACGCACATCCTTGAAGGCCTTGTAGTTCTTCAAGCGCATGGATTCAATTTTCATGGCGTACTCCTCAAAGATGATGCTGATTTTCGGCTGCGCGGCTTTTTCGCGGCTTCGTGAGCAGCCCGTTCGGCACGGATGCGCGCCAGCAGCACGCTGGCCGGTTCGTCGGACGGGTCTTGCGGCACCAGTTGGCCGGCGAAGGCGGCGCGGAGGATGTTCTGGCGCTGGACGGAGGATTGTTTGAGACCTGTCTCCATCGCCGACTCCATTGCCGCGAGTTGCTCTAACTGCTGTGCAAGTGCTTGTCGGATTAGCACCTGTTCAGCGAGTCCCGGCACGGGAACTGTGGCGCTGACGATGTCTGGCTGGGCGATCTTGTAGATGCCCGCCGAAGTTCTGGCACGGCGCTCTAAGTGGCTTCGCACTACATGTGAATCCCAAACCAGACCAATCCAAGCGGGGCTGACCACCGCCTCCACAACTCGCAACCGAATCATGGTGTCCGGATAGGCCACTTGCTCATCGACAGACCCCACGAGCCCTGCGCGGCCAACCAAAGTGAGCGAGCCATTGCCACGCACGATCAGCAAATCCCCTTCACTCACAGCGAACGGAGCAGCTTCCTCCGAAGACCAAGCGCCCAGCTTGCGTTCATGCAGGTCAACCGCACCTGCCTTGATCGCGGTCAGTCTCAGCACCTTCGCGCCGGTCTCTGCCGTCGGGACTGATCGCCCGTTAGCCAAGTCATCCGGTGACAACTGATTCACACTCGCCCACACCCACCCCTGCGGCAACTCCGGCAAACCGCTGGTGTCGGGCTGCACCGGCTCGGGGTATTTCTTTTGCCAGTCTTTGGGCGGGGTCTTGCCTTGCTGCTTGAACTTGGCGAGCTGCTTGGCTTCCCAGCGGGCGCGGCGTTCGGTGAAGATGCGTTGCAGCAGTTGCGCGCCGGTTTCGGCGGGCGGGTGCTGTTGCCGCCACTCGGCGGTGAGCGCGCCTTCCACGGCGGCCTTGAGCAGCGACTGGCGGTATTGCGCCAGCTTCTTCTGCGTGGCCGAACTC
>NZ_JABELD010000031.1:0-2500 GCF_018853445.1 Acidithiobacillus concretivorus | reverse complement strand
TTCAGACAGGATTCCACGTGTCCCGCCCTACTTTGCTCATGCTTAGTTCCACGAAAGTCTTTTCGGATACGGGGCTATCACCCACTACGGCCAACCTTCCCAGGTTGTTCTCCTAAGTCTTACGCTAAATCATGAAGGCTGGTCCCGGTTCGCTCGCCGCTACTACGGGAATCTCGGTTGATTTCTTTTCCTGCAGCTACTGAGATGTTTCAGTTCACCGCGTTCGCTTTACTGACCTATGTATTCAGTCAGCAATAATCCGATCACTCGGATTGGGTTGCCCCATTCGGACATCCCCGGATCAAAGCTTGTTTACCAGCTCCCCGAGGCTTTTCGCAGGTATCCACGTCCTTCATCGCCTGTCTCTGCCAAGGCATCCACCGTATGCCCTTATTCACTTGACCATATATCCCCAAGCATCCACTTGGAGGTCTGCCATCGGCAAGATGACAAACATGGCCTTCCCTTCCTCAACTGTCAAAGAACAATACCGCTTCATTACTTCGAATCGGTAGTACTCAGCTTCTTGTTTAGAAACTCACTACTACGGACTCTTGCTTACTTTTCTACTTCCTACTCTCTACTTCTTATTACTTATTACCTGCTTCCTGCTTCTCCACCCCAGCGTCCGACCCGCTTCTCGCGGGCCTCTTCCCTTTGGTGGAGCTGACCGGGATCGAACCGGTGACCCCCTGCTTGCAAAGCAGGTGCTCTCCCAGCTGAGCTACAGCCCCATTTGGTGGGCCCAAGTGGACTCGAACCACTGACCTCACGATTATCAGTCGTGTGCTCTAGCCAGCTGAGCTATAGGCCCGATTCTTTACCGAGTGGCGTGTGTGGGGTCTAGGACCCATTTCTTTAAAGGAGGTGATCCAGCCGCAGGTTCCCCTACGGCTACCTTGTTACGACTTCACCCCAGTCATGAACCATACCGTGGTCATCGCCCCCCCGAAGGTTAGGCTAACGGCTTCTGGTACAATCCACTCCCATGGTGTGACGGGCGGTGTGTACAAGGCCCGGGAACGTATTCACCGCGGCATGCTGATCCGCGATTACTAGCGATTCCGACTTCATGCAGTCGAGTTGCAGACTGCAATCCGAACTACGACGCGCTTTCTGGGGTCTGCTCCACCTCGCGGCTTGGCTTCCCTCTGTACGCGCCATTGTAGCACGTGTGTAGCCCTGGACATAAAGGCCATGAGGACTTGACGTCATCCCCACCTTCCTCCGGTTTGTCACCGGCAGTCTCCCTAGAGTGCCCGGCCGAACCGCTGGCAACTAAGGACAAGGGTTGCGCTCGTTGCGGGACTTAACCCAACATCTCACGACACGAGCTGACGACAGCCATGCAGCACCTGTGTTCTGATTCCCCGAAGGGCACTCCCGCATCTCTGCAGGATTCCAGACATGTCAAGCCCAGGTAAGGTTCTTCGCGTTGCATCGAATTAAACCACATGCTCCACCGCTTGTGCGGGCCCCCGTCAATTCCTTTGAGTTTTAACCTTGCGGCCGTACTTCCCAGGCGGAATACTTATCGCGTTAGCTACGACACTCAGTACGCTTGGCACCAAACATCTAGTATTCATCGTTTAGGGCGTGGACTACCAGGGTATCTAATCCTGTTTGCTCCCCACGCTTTCGTGCCTCAGCGTCAGTATTGGGCCAGGTGGCCGCCTTCGCCACTGATGTTCCTCCAGATCTCTACGCATTTCACCGCTACACCTGGAATTCCACCACCCTCTCCCATACTCTAGTACACCGGTTTCCACCGCCATTCCCAGGTTGAGCCCGGGGATTTCACGACAGACCTAATGCACCGCCTACGCACCCTTTACGCCCAGTGATTCCGATTAACGCTTGCACCCCCCGTATTACCGCGGCTGCTGGCACGGAGTTAGCCGGTGCTTCTTCTTGGATTCACGTCAACAGCAGGCGATATTAGCACCCACCTTTTCGTCCTCCACGAAAGAACTTTACAACCCGAAGGCCTTCTTCATTCACGCGGCATTGCTTCGTCAGGGTTGCCCCCATTGCGAAAAATTCCCCACTGCTGCCTCCCGTAGGAGTCTGGGCCGTGTCTCAGTCCCAGTGTGGCTGGTCGTCCTCTCAGACCAGCTACCGATCGTCGCCTTGGTAGGCCTTTACCCTACCAACTAGCTAATCAGACGTAGGCTCCTCTTTCAGCGCGAGGTCCGAAGATCCCCCGCTTTCCCCCTCAGGGCTTATGCGGTATTAGCCCAAGTTTCCCTGGGTTGTCCCCCACTCAAAGACAGATTCCTACGCGTTACTCACCCGTCCGCCACTCGTCAGCATCCGAAGACCTGTTACCGTTCGACTTGCATGTGTTAGGCATGCCGCCAGCGTTCAATCTGAGCCAGGATCAAACTCTTAAGTTCAATCCATACAATTTGTTCAACTTCCGCCATATTCAGTACGATAAATCATACTCAATACAGCTTGGGCCTAAACCCCACACATCTCCACTCGGCTTTTAAAGAAC
>NZ_JABELD010000030.1 GCF_018853445.1 Acidithiobacillus concretivorus | reverse complement strand
TTGTCATCTGGACCACCACCCCATGGACTTTACCCGCCAATCAGGCGGTCGCCGTACATCCTGATTATTCTTATGTCCTCCTGCGCAGTGGGCATCGCCATATTCTGCTGGCTGCCGATCTGGCTGAAAGCACCCTCGCCCGTTATGGAGAAACTTCGGAAAACAGTCATGCCATTCTGGCAGAATGTACCGGATCGCAGCTCGAAGGACTGATTCTGCAGCATCCTTTTCTGGATCGTCAGGTTCCGGTCATTCTCGGCCAACACGTTACCCTGGAAGCCGGCACCGGATGTGTGCACACCGCGCCGGCACACGGCGTAGAGGACTATGAGGCCAGTCGTCATTATCATCTGCCGGTGGAAAGTCCCTTGCAGGATAACGGCCGCCTGCGTGATGACCTGCCCCGTGGTCTGAGCGGGCTGAATATTCGTCAGGCCAATGAAAGAATCATCGAACTGCTGCAGGAGGAAGATGCCCTACTGCATCTGGAAAAAATCCGCCACAGCTATCCGCATTGCTGGCGACACAAGACGCCCCTGCTGTTTCGGGCGACGCCGCAATGGTTTATCAGCATGTCTGCCAACCAGCTCCGCGACAAAGCCCTCTCTGCCATAGAAGCCACACGCTGGATTCCTGATTGGGGTCAGGAGCGCATTGCCGGCATGATCCGTCAGCGTCCGGACTGGTGTATTTCCCGGCAAAGAGCCTGGGGCGTACCAATTGCCTTGTTTTTCTGCGGCCAGTGTGGTGAACCACTGCGCGATGCGGCAACTTTCGAACGGATTGCGCAGGCGGTGGAAGCCAACGGTGTTGATGCCTGGTTCAACCAGCCTGCCGAGGATTTTCTTCCTGCAGAAGCGCATTGTGCAGCCTGTGGACATGATCATTTCCACAAGAGCACTGATATTCTTGACGTCTGGTTTGATTCCGGCTCGACCCACGCCTTTGTCCTGGAGCAGCGCCCGGACCTGCAGAGTCCTGCCGACCTGTATCTGGAAGGTTCAGATCAACATCGCGGCTGGTTTCAGTCCTCCCTGCTGGAGTCTGTAGCGAGCCGGGGGCGTGCACCATTCAAGGCGGTTTTGACTCACGGCTTCACGGTGGATGGTGAAGGCCGCAAAATGAGCAAGTCGGTGGGTAACGTCATCGCCCCACAAAGCATTATCGACCTTTATGGTGCGGATATTCTGCGGCTCTGGGTGGCTTCGGCAGATTACCGGGGGGAAATTCCCATTTCTGATGCCATCGTCAAGCAGTTGGGGGATAGCTATCGGCGCATTCGCAACACCGCTCGCTATATTCTCGGCAACACGTCTGATTTTGATTTCGCAAAAGATGCGCTGCCCACGTCAGCATTGCTGGAAATGGATCGCTGGATGCTGGCGCGTGCCGCATTACTGCAGGAAGAAATTCGTGCGGCCTATGGCGAGTATCAATTTCTGAAGGTCCAGCAAAAGCTCCATCATTTTTGCTCCATCGACCTCGGCGGCCTCTATCTGGACGTACTCAAGGATCGTCTCTACACCTCGCCGACTGCTTCTCACGCCCGCCGTTCTGCACAAACCGTCCTCTGGCAGATGCTCGAAGCCATGGTGCGCTGGATGGCGCCTATCCTGAGCTTTACGGCAGAAGAAATCTGGCAGGAAATGCGGGATCGGCCTGCACCCAGTGTGTTTTTCGGTGAATACCCGGACCTTCCTCTGCCTGAGGACTCAGTCCTGCTCAATACCCGCTGGGAGCGTCTCAGCCAGTTGCGGGATGCCGTCAATGCGGCACTGGAACTGTTGCGTCAGGACAAGAAAATCGGCTCAGGTCTGGATGCCGAACTGCAGATTTATGCCAACGATGACTGGCAGGCGTTTCTGCAGCCCCTGGGAGAAGAACTGCGCTATTTTTTAATGACTTCCGCCTGCAGCATACATGCCTACGCCGAGCGGCCGGAACACAGCGCCGAACTGGTTCCCGGAGTTGCCTTGCAGTTACAAACGAGCACGGCCAGCAAATGTGCGCGTTGCTGGCATCGCCGTCATGATGTCGGTCAGCATGCCGGGCATCCGGAAATTTGCGGTCGTTGTGTGAGCAATCTTGAATTACCAGGCGAACAACGGGAGTTCTGCTGATGTTACGTTACCTTTGGCTGTCTTTTGCCGTCATCCTTATCGATCAGGGCGTCAAACTCTGGTTGAGCCATATCTGGCGGGTGGGACAGGGTATTGTCGTCATCCCCGGCCTCCTGAATTTTCGCCTCGTCCACAACACAGGGGCTGCTTTCAGTTTTCTGGCTGGTGCAGGCGGTTGGCAGCGCTGGCTGCTCATTGGTATTGCCCTGCTGGTTGTTGTCGTCATTGTCGCCATCCTGCGTCGCCTTAAACCCGGCAGCACCTGGACCGCCATTTCCCTTGCACTTATTCTTGGCGGTGCTGTAGGTAATCTCATTGATCGCATTCGCCTTGGCTATGTCGTGGACTTTATTGGGGCGCACTGGGGTTCTTTATATTGGCCTTACTTTAATATTGCCGATAGTGCCATTTCCATCGGGGCGGTAATTCTGGTTCTGGACGCTTTCCGCCGTCATTAGCCTTCAGGTTACAAAAACGTCTCATTGCGCAGTGGGGAGTTTTTGCGACACCGGCAGTTATCCTAAAACCGGTGGTGAGCCGGGAAGCTTTTTGCGCCAACGTCCCTTGCCTGTTGTTCTAAGGCTCATCCTGCTGTCAGGAGAGAACTCGCCCTTTGGGCTCAGACAGCTCTCCTGACGGGCGCAGGCTTTCGCCAAGAACAACAACGGCGCGGGCCAAAGTCGCTGCAAAGCTTCCCGGCCCACCACCGGTTTTAGGGGGCACCCTGTAAAAACGGGCGCTTTGTCGTCAAAACGTGACAGAAAGCGGCCAACTGACCGTTCGGATAATTTTAGTGTATTGATTTATATATTTTTATTATTTTGGCATGCTCCTTGCTTTACCGTTGCTAATGCATAGTAAAAGGCAAGGAGATACAAAATGGATAACAGCACAAATTTGTTAGCGGCTTTGCGTCGGGTTCGCAGCTTCCCCAGTTACGCTTCATTTATGGCAGGACATGAAAGACAACGCATCAAACGAGAATTGCAGAAACGTCTGCTCCGGCTGCGCCGGCAACGACAGGTTCAGCAACACCCCAGCTTTGTGACCAAACAACAACAAATAGCCAGCGGTATTTTTCAGCATATTTTTCACTGAAGCCTAGACGTAGGCGCGCTGAATTTCCTTTCCGCACCAGATACATACGCAATTTTTCTAGAGCACCCACCAACAGGTGGGTAAGGGCATTTCAGTCTCGATGAACCAGCCCGGCCCGCGCCTGAGCGCGCGGTTTTATGATGATTTCGTCAATATTGACGTGGGCGGGGCGGCTAACCACCCAGCTAATCGCGTCGGCAATATCTGCTGCCACCAAAGGCTCCATACCCGCATATACACTCGCCGCACGTTCTGCATCTCCGGCAAAGCGCACCAGACTGAATTCAGTTTCTACCAACCCGGGATCTATTTCGGTAATGCGAATGGGCTTGCCCAACCATTCCACGCGCAGCGTCTCGGTAATCGCCTTGACCGCATGTTTGCAGGCCGTATAGCCACCACCACCGGCATAGGTTTCATGGGCGGCAATACTGCCGATATTCACCAGATGTCCAACGCCCGAAGAAGCTTTCAACAGTCGTGGATAAAGCGCCTTGCTCATGCGCGCCAAGCCCAGCACATTACTGTCCCACATGCGTTGCCAGTGGGATTCCTCCATCTCGGCAACAGGCTCAAGGCCCAGCGCACCGCCAGCATTATTGACCAGAATATCCACGGCCTCGGGCAACTGATCGACAAAATGACAGACACTTTCCGGGTCGGTGACATCCAGAGTCAGGGCCACCCCCTGAATTTCATCGGCTAATGCCTGTAGTCTTTCCAGACGACGGGCACCGACATATACCTTACATCCCTGGCGGGCAAGCTGACGCGCTGTTTCTGCGCCAATGCCCGAAGAAGCACCTGTCACCACGGCACAGCGCTGCACGGGAATCATGCCCAACCCTCCGGTTCATTGCCGGCCCGCCACTTGATACTGCACCCCACACTGGGTAAGACTTTTTCTGGAGGCTCACGCTTTGCCAACACGGCAGCTACCGCCGCAGACAAATCTTTTCCGGTTACCGGCAGCGTATTTTTGGGACGACTGTCATCAAACTGACCATGATAAAAAAGCTTGCCCGCCTGATCAAAAAGGAAAATATCCGGGGTACAGACGGCGTTAAAAGCCTTCGCTACAGCCTGATCTGCATCAAAAAGATAGGGAAAAGCATAACCGGCTCGCTGCGCTTCGGCAGGCATTTTCTCGGGGGCATCTTCAGGATAGGTTTCCGGATCATTGCTGTTAATGGCTACCACCTGAACCCCCTGATTTTGCCACTGATGGGCCAGTTCACCCAACTGCTTGCTGATATGCAGTACATAAGGACAGTGGTTGCAGATGAACAGTACCAGTAAGGGCTTGCCCTGGACGGATGTACTGGACCATAGCGCACTCTGCCCTCCCACGGGCAAAGAAAAAGCGGGCATGGCGCCACCAACGGGTAAATCTTTTGCGGTCATTGCCATAATTGCATCTCCTAACTTTCGTGATGATGAGCCAAAGCTCGACAGGGTGTTAATCGACCTGAAACTTCTTTTATCGTTTGTCGGTCATGCCGGTGCCGGGTGCAGACCCTCTGCTGAGCCCTGCTGCTGTACAGCTTCGAGCACCCAGGCCCCGTTACCCTGCAGACGCAGGCAATGCTGGTGGTGCTGCAGCAAACTGGAGCGATGTCCGACACTGATGATGGCGCTTTCCGGAAGGGTTTCGACCAGCAATTGATATAGTCGGTTTTCGGCGGGCTCATCCAGCGCCGAACTCGCCTCATCCAGAAATATCCACTGCGGTTTTTGCACCAGCACCCGCGCGAAGGCCAGACGCCGCTGTTCCCCCAAGGATAACACATGCGACCAGAGCCGGGAGTCATCCAGCTTGTCGGCGAGACTACTCATATCAACCCTGCGCAAAATCTGCTGCAGTTGCTGGTCATCCACACTGGCGCCAAAGGGATACACCAGGACATCCCGGAGGGTACCCAAAGGCAAGTAAGGTTTTTGGGGAAGGAATAAAGGACGCTCTCCTTCGGGCAGGCCGATTTCTCCGTCACCAAAAGGCCATATACCCGCCAGACTGCGGATCAGCGTACTTTTCCCGCCACCGGAAGGCCCCATGATCAACAGTCGCTCACGACGATGGACGTCGAGATTCAGGTCATGCACCAGTTCCCGGCCATCGGGCAAACGTACATTGAGATCCTTGACCTGCAGGCAGGGCGCGTTGTTCCGCTCAATCTGGTAGTGGGTTTCACGGATAACCCGCACCTCATCCATGGATTGTTCAAAAAAGCGCAAACGATCGACGACCGCATGCCAGTTGGCCAGACTGCTGTAGCTACTGACTATGAAAGAAAGCGCACCTTGCACCTGGGAAAAAGCGGAGGCAATTTGCTGCAGCCCGCCGATGCCAATGGCTTTATTCACAAAATAGGCAGGCATGCTGACAATAATCGGGAAAATAATGGCCGCCTGACCATATCCTGATACCCACCAGTTCAGACGCATGGATCGCCAGATGATCCGCCAGTAATTCGCATATACTTCGGCAAAACGTCGGAGAAAATGCAGGCGCTCTTCGTGTTCACCTCCATATAAAGCCACACTCTCGCTGTTTTCTCGCAAGCGCATCATACTGAAACGGAAATCCGCCTGATAGCGTTCCTGATTAAAATTGAGCTTGATCAGCGGGCGGCCAATAAGTGCCGTCAAAATGGTTCCAACTACGGCATATATCAGGGCAGCCCAAACCAGATAGCCGGGAATGGTGTACAGAGCCCCCTTCCAGGGGATGGTAATCATGGCCGACAACTCCCAAAGCATGAACACAAAGGCTGCCAGAGTGGTTATAGAACTCAACAGACCAATGATGATGTTCAGGGTTTGACCGGTAAAGCTGGCCAGATCTTCGCTGATACGCTGGTCCGGGTTATCGGTACCATCGCCCAGTACCTGCATATGGTAAAACGTACTTTTGGCCAACCAGTTGTCGAGATAATGGCGGGTCAGCCAACGTCGCCAGCGTATTTCCAGCATCTGGGTAAAAAAAGTCTGGGATACGGCAGCTATGATGTAGGCTGTCGCCAGCAATAGAAAAATCAGCATCTGGTGCCAGGCGGCATTGACAGCAAAACGCTGTAAGGCATTCCAGAAAACGGCATACCATTGGGTGATGCGGTAGGAAATAAATACCATAAACAGGTTAAGGAGAATGATCAGCGCGAAAACACCTCTTGCACTCCAGCGCTCTTCTGAATGCCACCAATATGGCTTGCTGATGCGCCACAAGTCGCGAAAAAATGCCCCGTTAAACTGCTTCATGCACTCTCCCCATCCATGAAAACTTTCAACATCTCAACGCTCCTCCGGTCTGCGCGCTGCCCCCGGCTTAATTATTGCTATGCTTCCAGGGGAGTCTTATCTATAAAGTTCAGGAGAATAGCATGACCCAATCCAAAAACCATTCCCGCCGTCAGTTCATCGGAGGTATCGCTGCTGTTGCTGGAGTCGGTGCCCTGGCCCTCAGCAATCAGGGCAACGCCCAGGGCATGATGGGACCGACCAAAAACAAGGTAGTGTTTCAACTCAACAAGTCCGATCCGGCTTATGTTCTGGACATTCTGCATAGTGCTGCCGTCGTCCTCGGACATTTCAACAGCGATGCCGACATTGTCATCGACTGCTTCGGACCCGGCCTCTGGTTACTGGTCAAGGCCCCGAAAAATCATCAGCATTATGAAAAATTTATTATGGAACAGGTAGAAAGCCTGCACATGTATGGCGTGGTTTTCAATGCTTGTGAACAGACCATGAAAACCATCCACATCGACAAGGCAGATCTGATTTCGCAGGCGGTGCCCGTGTTTAGCGGCGCGGTAGACCTCATTACCCTGCAGCAACAGGGTTACGCCTATATCGCCTGGTAGAAACGCTCAGTCCAGTTGCCGATGTTGCAGGGCAGGCAACTGCTTTCGGCAACTTTGCAGGTAATCCCTGTCCATTCCAGCCATCACCCATCCCGGTCCCTGTTCCATGCGGGCCAGAACCTGCCCCCAGGGGTCGATAATCATGCTGCCACCAAACGTCTGACGACCATTCTGATGCAGACCACCCTGATCAGCAGCCAGCACGTATGCCTGATTTTCGATGGCTCTGGCGCGCAGTAAACTTTCCCAGTGGGCAGCACCCGTTTGTTGGGTGAAAGCACTTGGCACCACCAGCATTTCGGCACCAGCGTAATGACGATACAACTCCGGAAAACGCAAATCATAACAAATGGATAACCCCAGTTGGCCCCAAGGGGTTGCTACCCGGACTGGCTGCTTGCCGGGCGCGATACTGCGCGATTCACGATACGTTTCCCCACCCGCCAGATCCACATCAAAAAGATGGATTTTATCATAGCGCGCGCGGCGCTGGCCTTCATTATCGTAAACCAGACAAGCCGCATGGCAACGCCCATCCGGGGCTGCGATGGGGATGCTGCCGCCCACCAGCCAGCAGCCCTGCTGACGCGCCTGTTCCGCCAGCCAGGACTGAATAACCCCTTCGCCATCGGGCTCCATCAGCGCGAGCTTGTCCGTTTCATGGCGCCCCATAAAGGCAAAATTCTCGGGCAGCAGGATCAGATTCGCCCCCTCACGGGTGGCCTCCTGAATCAGCCCTGCGGCTTGCTCCAGATTTTCTGAAGGGATATCCGAAGAAACCATCTGAATCACGGCAAGCTGAGCGTCCATGGGTTATTTATCCTTGGCTGACGATGACGATATGCGGGTAACCATGGGGTGTTCCCAAGAGCCCTGCGCACGGTAATTCAATTTTAGCACCTTACCCGAATCCCCAAACAGCGCCGGGCCGAGAAGCGGAAAATGCCCCAGAAGCCAATCAAAACTTTGCAAGGGATAAACCTGCAAATTCAGATTCATTTGCTGATCAACCATGTCCAGAGTCCCTGCTCCATGCATGGCCAGCGCACTGGAGCTCAGACGAATATCCTGACTGCGCGCCAAACCCTTCCCGAGCACAAACCTTGCGGAAAGCGCATCAAAAAACAAACCCTCTCCAAATAGTGGTCGATAATCCAGAGTAAGCAAATCTTTCAGCAGGGTCGTTGGATTGGCATAAACCAGCCAGGACACATCCGTCCCCATTTTTTTGAGGCGGCCGTTTTTTATATTGGACTGGATTGTCCCTTGAAGATGCTGCACATTCCATTTCCAGGGCGGGCCCGGCCAGGAAATTTTACCCGTATAGCGGGCTTGCCCGTATTCCAGACTGTTCATCCCCACCGCTTCCAGAGCCGGGCCAATATTGTGGCTCTGCACGGTTCCCTGCACTGTAGTCCTACCACCATCCAGAGGCTGCCATGTCCCGCTGAGATCCCAGTGACTATCCAGCCACTCCCCTTTCAAAGCCGATAGTTGCCAGCCTCTTGGTGAGCGTTTCGCCTGTAAGGTCACGTCATTAGCGAGATGCCCACGCCAGTCCAGATGGTGCATATGGGCGTCCAGGTCCAGTGGGCTACCTGCTGCCCAGGCAGGAGCAGAAGGTAGCCCGGAAGCTGGCGGGGCAGACTGCAGAGGTTTGGTCTGCGCAGGGCTGAGTACCAGTTTCTGCACATTCAGATGAATGGCGGCCGCTTGTGCTGGACCTCGTGCCGCCTGATAAGTGAGCTTGCCAGCAGACTGAGGGCTGCGCCAGTGCAAATTCCCATTACGGCCACGGGCCGCTCCCTGCATACGGGTATGCTGCCAAACCTGCCCCAGCAGTTGCACTTGCTGCCAATGCAGGTCAAAACGGGTGCTTGGCAAACTGCCTCCCAGACCACCCTTCGGTAAGAGAGCAAACCATTCATCGACAGGTAGAACCTTACCCTGTCCGTCTATCCTCACGCCGTAGTCGGGCATTTTGGGAAGGGGCCCAGCACCCAGACGTAACGCTGCAGCCCGCCACTGCCAATGCCTACCCGCCCCTTTCCAACCTAGTCGGGCTTGACCTTGAGCCGCGTGAACAGTCAGATCAAAGGCACGATGCCAAAATCCCCGTCCCGAAATGCTTACGGGGGACGCATCCGCATAATTCCAGTTAAAGGGTGCCGGGAGCGTACTTCGACTACGCTGTAACCGGGCCTCTCCCAATAAGCGCAGCCTGCCATTTTCCAGGGTTGCAGACACCTGATAGGGAATCACACCATGCAGTCTGGATTGCCAGGATTGCGGCAGCGGTAACTGCCCGGCCTGCAACGCCCCCTGCAATTGCATCTGCAGATCAGCCTGCTGGTCAAGCTCTTTAGCTTGTACACTCAATTGTGCAGGGCCGCCCACAAACTGACCCTGCAGGTTTTTGGCACGGATAGCATCACGCTGAAAATGAATGGGTCCAGAAATGGATTCAGCTTGCCAGTTTCCTATTTTCATACCGGCTTTCTGCAAAGCAAGCACCCCCTGCACCCGGGTTTTTTCATGATGAAAAGGCACCTTCAGGGCCAGCTGCAACTGTCCCTCCCCGGAAAGTTGCAGCGGCAAATTTTGCGCATGACTCAAAATTGGGGTCTGACGCAAATAAGGCAGCAGTTTTGCCATAGCCAGGGGCGTATTAATTTTTGCATACAGAGGCGATGCCTGTGCCGTATCCAGATGGCCAATAGAAACTTGCGCATCCCGTACCGGAATCCCGGAAATATCCCCGTGACTGCGAACGGTTAATGCGTTTCCAGTCCACTGCAAATGCGCATCCAGGTGCTCCGCATCCGGCCAGCGTGGCGCGTAATGCAAATGCACGTTTTGAAAATGCGCCTGCAGATTCAGATGTTCATGCTGGCGGTTTTTGGGCAAATGCTGCCAGGGGCCTTGCCAGCGCAAATCCGCCTTTGCCAGAGTACCACTGATAAAGGCCCTGGAAAGCCAGCGCCGCAATGCCGGTAAAATTCCCTGATTCGGCAGAAAAGTGTTGATGTCGCGTACCGGCATGTGTTGCAGCCGGGCTTGCAAATGCAATTGTTGTGGATCAATGCTGGCGATTAGCTGCAAATCTCCAGGGCCATGAACAAACACCGGAGCAGCCTGCAAAGACCACTGCTGAGCATTCCAGTGACCAGAAATATTCCCCGACACTTTTTGTAAAACCCAGGGATGCGCAAAATAACGCGGCCAAAATACATTCAGTTGTCGGCTTTGCAAGTGCAGGTTGAATTGCTGCGGTTGAAAATCAAGATAGCCGCTCAATCCGTCCAGACGTGGGCCCTTGCCCAAAGCGGGAATATCCAGATCGTCCAACCGCGTTTGCAGTTGCCAGCCCAGCTTTTGGGCGTTCCGGTTTTTTACAAAATGCACCTGCATATCCCGCAAACTTCCGTGCCAGAATGATTGGTGTCCGTTTTGCCAGTGCGGCACTAATAAAGGGCCGCCGATGTCCATAACCAGCTGAACAGGCAAGCGTTTGGCACTCAAATCACCCTGCAATCTTCCCTGCCAGTGGAGACGCAAAAGGGCGGACAAGGGCTGCGCACTGATCCCACTGATTTGTGCAATCTCAAGCTGCCCCGAGTGGGCACGCCCTTGCCAGCGGAGCTGCCCTGCTACCCCGGTCGATTTTTGCCCCGAAAAATCCGGATGCTTCCATTGAAAATGACCGTCCAAAGCGCTGGGCAAGCCACCCTGCCAGACCAGACTACCCTCTGCATTCAGCATTCCCTGCAGCGCCGGAAAACGGCCATCCAGCGCATGTAACCAGGCTAAGGGCAGGTTATGTAGCGCCCATTGCCCATTTCCTGCTGAACGCGCTGGCTGGCCAAAAATGCTCCGCGCCGCGCCCGAGTATTCCAGGCTGCCGCCTTGTGACCAGTCGAGGTGAACCTGCATGTTCGGTCGTAAACCGCCCGTACTGAGCCACTGCAAATGCAAGTCTGTTGAATGATGATGGTCCGGCAATTCAATCAAAAAATGTTGGATTTGCAGGCGTGCTGGATCCAGTTTGAGCTTAAAAGAACCATTGGATTGACCCGGTTTCAGTCCGGCTAGCTGCCAATGACCCTGGGCATTTTTGAGGAGTTTTACAGAACCACTGGCCACATCCAGCTTTCTGGCCATTAGGTCGCCCGCAAACAGCGGCAAAACAAAAAACCGCAAGTTCACATCATTCAGGGACAAATCCGGATGAGCGGCAGACCCAATCAGCAAATGCTGAAATTGAATCGTGGGCCCGCCCTTCCATCCAGTCCGGATGGCACTCAGTTGCACCGGTTCCGAGAAATGCGCTACCAGGGTGCTGCGCAGATAATCCCGGAGCAGTTCCGGCCGGTATATAAAAAGCAGATAAGCAGCGAATACCAGCAACAGCAAAGCGGCAACCAGCACCGCCGAAATTCGGGCGAACCCGACAGCTAGTCTGTGCAGAGACTGTCGCAGTCCTGCCTGATGCGGGGCATCAGCATGGGCATCAGCCATGATACCCGGTCGATGTCAATAAATAAGCCGAGGAAATACGCGAACTTCCTGAATAGCACAAGAAAATGTACGGGAATTGTCAGGGTCGTATCATAACCATCTTCAGGTACACTGTGAACATGCCCTGCCAAGGAAAACCCCATGTCCCAGAGACCTGTGCCTGAGAATCCAACAACTGGAATCGATTTACCCCCCCTGATCACCGAAACTCTCCGGCAAATTCCTGTAGACAGGGGAGCCATAGAAGCACTGGTCACCATCATCTGGACAACATTTTCAGAAACCCAGCGCAACAACCTGCTGGAATATGGTGCAGATTTTATCCGGCATTACTTGCAGGTAGCCTGCGCCAGCCCCTTTCTGCGTCAGTATCTGCAGCGTCATCCCCAGCATCTGTTTTTATTGGCCAAAGGAGAAGTTACCCCGCTTCCCGACCTGAAAAATCTCAGCGCTGAGGACTTCAACACGGCACTACGGCGCTATCGGAATGCGCGGATGATTGAAATCATCTGGCGGGATCGCAGGCCGGGCGAGCAGATGCCGGAAACCGTAGCAGCTATCAGTATGCTGGCCGAAACCTGTTTACAGGCGGCTTGCACATACGCTCAGACATTATTGGAACAAACCTATGGATGTCCCGAGAACGAGGCCGGAGAAGCGGTTTCTTTCGCCGTCATTGGCATGGGCAAACTCGGTGGAAATGAGCTGAATTTGTCCTCGGATATCGACCTCATTTTCTGCTTTAGCGAAAATGGCAGCAGTAATGGTCCTCGTTCGTTGGAAAACAGTGAATACTTCAGCCGTTTGGGGCGCTGGCTGATTCAGGCGCTGGATCAACCCGGTGCCGAAGGTTTCTGCTTTCGCGTAGACATGCGTCTGCGCCCGTTTGGTGATGCCGGCCCCCTCTGCATCAGTGCTGCCGCCATGGAGCATTATTATCAGGTCCATGGGCGGGGTTGGGAGCGTTACGCTTTCATCAAGGCCCGGCCCGTTGCGGGCAGCTTGGATTTTGGTGCAAAAGTGCTGGAAATGCTGATGCCTTTTGTTTACCGCCGCTATCTGGACTTTACCGCCCTGCAGGGACTCCGTGAGGTCAAGGCGCTGATGGATGCTGAACAGGGCGAAAGTAGTCATGACATTAAAAAAGGACAAGGCGGCATTCGCGAAATCGAGTTTATCTGTCAATCACTCCAGATCATCCATGGAGGACGCACTCCCCAACTACGCAATACCAATACCCTCAGCACGCTGGATGTTCTCCACGAACTGAATCTACTGCCAACATCCGACTTTCTGTTATTGGGCAAAGCCTACTGTTTTTTCCGTAATACCGAGCACTGTCTGCAAATGGTCCAGGACCAGCAAACCCAGCAACTTCCCCGCAATGAGCGCGAATGGCAGCGACTGGCTTGCGCCATGCACTATGAGAATGTGGATAGTTTCCAGATGGATCTGGACGCCTTACGCCAGCAGGTCCATCAGCTTTTTTTACAAACGCTGGCTCCGCAAGCTGCGCCTTCCAGCAATACCCCAGAAAAGGGGCGACAACTCTGGCTGCATGCCCAAAACCATACTCTGGAAATGCTCCCTGAAGATCTTTTCCAGCAACTGCATTTTCCAAACCCGTCAGAAAGCTGGTCACGACTCTGGCGCTTTGCCCATAGCCGTGATGTCTCTTTGCGGCTCTCCACCGAAGGACGCCAGCGTCTGGATAATCTGCTGCCGCAGATTCTGGAAATTTGTGCACAGGAAGCTGACAGCGAAGCGCTTCTTCAACATTTTCTGAACCTGCTGGAAGCCATACTCAGCAAAGCCAATTATCTCGCGCTCCTTGCCGAAAATCCCCGCTATCTGCAGCATTGTAGTGCGCTGCTGCACAGTCCCTGGTTAGCGCAGCAACTCGCCCGCTTTCCTGTGCTGCTCGATGATGTACTCAGCAACAACCACCAGTCCGGGCAATGGCCGGAAATTCTCCACGCCCAACTACAATATGCGGAGGACCAGGAAGAACGCATGGATGCCCTGCGGCGCTTTAAAAATGCCGAGTTGGTCCGCCTGGCGGCCAGCTTCTGGACGCAGCAGTTATCCATTGAGGCGTTACTAAAGCAACTCAGCGATCTGGCACAACTTAACCTGCAAACCGCGCTGGATTGGGCCCGATTGGAAATGGAACGCCGCCATGGCCGGATCCGCACTCAGGATGGACAGACCGCATCTTTTGCAGTCATTGCTTTGGGCAAGCTGGGCGGTCAGGAAATGGGCTTCGCCTCGGACCTTGATCTGATTTACTTATATGACGCCCCGCCTGATGCCGAAAGTGACGGCCCAGCCCCCCTTCCCGCCTCCACCTGGTTTGCCCGCCTGGGACAAAGGCTCATCCACCTGCTCAGCACGCTGACCCGCGCAGGCATTCTTTATGA
Source organism: Acidithiobacillus concretivorus (assembly GCF_018853445.1). Lineage (GTDB taxonomy): Bacteria > Pseudomonadota > Gammaproteobacteria > Acidithiobacillales > Acidithiobacillaceae > Acidithiobacillus > Acidithiobacillus concretivorus. The sequence continues at coordinate 16,009 of NZ_JABELD010000030.1, read as the reverse complement.
AATTGACATGCGCCTGCGGCCCAGTGGTCAATCCGGCCCCTTGGTCAGCAGTATGGAGGCTTTCAGCCGCTACCAGCACCAATCCGCCTGGATCTGGGAGCATCAGGCCCTGACCCGCGCCCGCTGGGTGGCCGGCAATCCGCAGTTAGGGGCACGTTTCGAACAATTGCGTCACGCCATTTTGAGTACCGCGAGAGACGCCAAGACCTTGAAAAATGCCGTGCAGAGTATGAGAAAACGTATTTTCGACAATAAAAACATAGCCCCACAAGCTTTTCATCTGAAATTGAGCCCGGGTGGACTGACAGATATCGAGTTTCTTGTACAATTTGCTATGCTAGGCGCTTGCCCACAGCAGCCAGATTTGTGTCAGAATACCAGCACCGCTGCAGCCATCAGAGCCTTGATGCAATCCGGTGTTTGGGATGCCCAACAAGGTTCTGATTTGCTGCATGCCTGGAAACTCTACCGGCAAGTAGAAAACGAACGCTGGCTGAACTTGCAGCAAAACAATGTACATGCCGATGATACCCCGCATTGGGAGGCTTTGCAGGACGCCTCAGCAAAGGTGCGGGTTATCTGGCAGGAATGGATTGGTAGTTATACGGATTAAGGAGAAGTAAAAATGTCCATGGCGGATCGCGACGGTTTTATCTGGTTTGACGGCAAAATGGTGCCCTGGAGAGAAGCTACGGTGCATGGACTGACCCACAGCCTCCATTACGGCATGGGTTGTTTCGAGGGCGAGCGTGCTTATGCCACTCCCCAGGGAGCCGCTATTTTTCGTTTGCCGGAGCATACCAAACGGCTGTTCAACAGCGCCAAAATCCTGCAGATGGAAGCACCGTTCACGGAAGCCGAAATCAACGCGGCCACCAAGGAAGTGATTCGCGTGAATGAGCTGGAGTCTGCCTACATTCGCCCGCTGCTGTTCTATGGCGCCGAAGGCATGGGTTTATCTGCCAAAGGCCTGAAAGTCCATGTTCTCATTGCCGCCTGGAGCTGGGGCAGTTATCTGGGGCAGGAGGCTCTTGAAAAAGGCATCCGCGTCAAGGTCAGTTCATTCAATCGCCATCAGGTGAACATCCACCTGTGCAAAGCCAAGGCTACCGGCAATTATATGAACTCCATGCTGGCCCAGCGCGAAGCTTCATCCTGCGGCTATGATGAAGCCTTATTGCTCGACCGTGAAGGCTATGTAGCCGAAGGTTCCGGCGAGAACGTCTTTATGGTGCGCGACGGCATTCTCTATACCCCCACCCTGACCAGTGCCCTCGAAGGCATAACCCGCGACACGATTCTCCGTTTTGCCCGGGATGCCGGCATTCCCATTGTCGAAAAACAGCTCACCCGCGATGAATTTTATATTGCCGATGAGGCTTTCTTTACGGGCACCGCCGCCGAAGTCACACCGATTCGCGAAATTGACGGAAGAGTCATTGGTAATGGCAGTCGGGGCCCCATCACCAGCCAGTTGCAAAGCCGTTATTTCGAGACGGTCGCGGGACGTCGGGATGACCATCCCGAATGGTTGCATCACGTCGCCTGAATCATGAAAAACACCATTCACTGCTGCAACAAGGGGTTCACCGAGGTGGAACCCCAACAGTTACCGCTCTATTGCCCACAACCGGAGATGAGCCGCTGGAACGGTCACCCCCGGGTATTCCTCAAAATTGAAGAAACGGGCGAAGCCCGGTGTCCCTACTGCGGCACGCTCTACGTATTGAAGGGTGGGCCGCTAAAAAAGGCGGCAGGACACTAAATCTGGAGGGAATCGGCAGTTATCCCCTGGGCTTTTTGCTCCAACGCCCCTTGCCTGTTGTTCTAAGGTTCATCCTGCTGTCAGGAGAGAACTCGCCCTTTGGGCTCAGACAGCTCTCCTGACGGGCGCAGGATTTCACCAAGAACAACAACGGCGCGGGACAAAGTCGCTGCAAAGCCCAGGGGATAACTGCCGATTCCAGTTCAATGAACATGGCCGCTCGTCAGGATTTGGGCAACCAGCGCATAAAGGCCCGGGGGCCTAAATAGCCCTCCTGCTGGGTCTGCACCTGACCATTTGCGCCAATGGCCATAAATGCCGGCGGGCCAACCAGATTGTAGCGCTTCAACAAAGCCCGACTATTGGCGTCATCCCGGGTCACATCCACGCGGATTAATACCCGATTGTGCAGGGCATTTTCCACCTCTGGCGTCGCGAAAGTCACCTTGTCCATGCGCGCGCATTCCACGCACCAGCTGGCCCAATAATCCACCAGGACGGGTTTCCCATGCGCCTGCTTCAATGCAGCATCAAGGGCTTGGGGGCTTTTCACCATGCTAAAGTGCAATGCCGCCTGCTCTGAATGGTCTGCACTTTTAAACGCCCCATTGACTCCTGAGAGCGGCTGTAGCGGATCACTGGCGCCGCTCAACGCGCCCACCCCCATCACCAGACCATAGGCAAGCAGGAGGATTCCCGCGCCTTTCCAGAAGCGTCTCCAGCCTGCGGCTTCAGCCCCCATAGTATCCAGCGCCCCCAGGTAAATAGAGGAAATAACGGCCAGTGCGGCCCAAAGCGCCAGACTGACCGCTCCTGGCAGCACCCGGGCCATCAGCCAGATGGCCACCCCCAACATCAGTACGCCAAAAATCGCCTTGACTGCGTCCATCCAGGCACCGGCACGCGGCAACAGCCGACCCGCCGAAGTCCCAATAATCAAGAGGGGTACACCCATCCCCAGACTCAGGGCAAATAGCGACAGCCCGCCCAAAAATACATTACCTGTCTGGGAAATAAACAATAAGGCCCCTGCCAATGGTGCCGCTACACAAGGGCCGACAATGAGCGCCGACAAGGCTCCCATGACAAAACTACTGAACAGATGCCCACCCTTACCCACCCCGGAAAGCCGGGTTTGCATTCCACTGGGCATTTGCAACTCATAAAACCCGAACATGGAAAGCGCCAGCAACACAAATATCAGTGCAAATGCCCCCAGTATCCAGGGATTCTGGAAAACAGCCTGCAGGTAGGCACCTGTTATTGCTGCCAACACGCCCGCAATGGTGTAAGTCAACGCCATGCCTAAAACATAAGCCAGCGACAAAGTAAAAGCCCGGGATTTTTGTGTACCCCGTTTAGCCTCCTGACCGACAATCAGCGCTGACAAAATAGGAATCATCGGAAATATACAGGGTGTAAAAGCCAGTCCCAGACCGGCAATGAAAAACAGTCCTAAAGTCAGCCAGAAACTGTCCTGCAGAGCACCAGCCAATACTCCGGCATTGCTGCTAGTTTTTACCTGTGCAGACTGGGAATGGGGACTGGGTACCGAAGCGGTCGGTATCGGTGCAGAAGCTGGTGCCAGCAAGGACAGCTGTATCGTCTTGCTTTGTTCAGGATAACAAACCCCCGCGTTGGCGCAGCCCTGATAAGTGGCTTTGACGGTCAGCGTGCCCGGCGGGGTGCCCTTCACCGAGAAAGGAATGATTACGGTGTTCTCGCCCTCCAGAACCCGCATTTTTCCAAAAGCCGGGTCGTTTAGCATCACCCCCTTGGGAAGCGTGTACTTTCCCAACAAAATGCTGGTGGGCAGCACCGAGACATGAATACGGTCTCTATAGAGGTGATAACCGGGTGCCACGTCCCAGCGCAACTGCAGATGGTCGGGACTGGACAATTTCGCGGAAAAGCTGAACGCCTGATCCGGGCTGAGAAAATGATCGGCATGGGCATAAGAAGCACTCAGCCCCAATAACAGAACTGCACTACATAAAAGGATGAATCTGGCCCAAAGGGTCCTATGTGCTTGCAGAACAACCATGCCGATTTTGCTCCCGAACCTGTAGATGAAAGCCCCTGTAGAGGCTTCAAAGGGGAAAGCATTGCAGCCTACCCTTCTCATCTACTAGCAACAAGCAGGCCACAGCCTTCCTGAGCAGACATCAGCATCGGTCTTGAAGAATATTTTGCTGCCCAGGAACTTTTTGAATGATCCATGCTCCAATCTTATGCAAGCGGCTGTGATAGGTTGCGAGCGCATGTTTCTTCCTCCTTTGGTGGTTTTAGGGCGAATCTTCGGATTTCGCCCTTCTTTTTTCCGACCGGTCGGGATGTTATTTGCAAGAACTGACACTGTTTGCTAATATACTTGGGCGATCTGCATCAGTCAGTTTGGATTGCGAGCGCATGTTTCTTTCCTCCTTTGTGGTTTTAGGGCGACTATAGGGTCGCCCTTTTTTTATGTGGAGCCACAGCCATGATACCTTCTGCCGAACGCCCCTTTACGCTCGTTCATGCCAACGGTGAGCGCCTTGCCGGACTCATTCATGAAAACCATCAAGACCCGGTAGGCATTTTTCTACCTGGTTTTGCTTCCAACATGAATGGCTCCAAATCCCGGCTGCTGGCTGAATATGCACAAAATCAGGGTTGGTCGTGGGTGCGCTTTGATCCTCGTGGCGTCGGCCGCTCTGATGGACTGTTTGAACAACTGACCCTCTCACGTTATCTGGAAGACTTGCGCCTGATTCTGCAGATGCTCGAAAACCGACCGGTCATTCTGGTCGGCTCCAGCATGGGCGGCTGGCTGGCCACTATTGCCGCGACACGCTGGCCAGAACGTCTGCGCGCCCTCCTCCTGATTGCACCCGCCTACAACTTTATTCAGACGCTTTTCCAAACCCTTTCGCCAGAAGATCAACACCACTGGCAGACCAGCAACCTCCGTTGTTGGCAGGACCATTACGGACTTGGTGAATTGCGCATGCGCTTCGACCTGGTAGCTGACAGCTGGCGCTATGATTTACTGCGCTTCCCGGTGCACCTGCATTGTCCGGTGGAAATTCTGCATGGGACTGACGATGAGGCCGTTCCTCTGCAGCAAAGCTATCAATTTGCCGCCCACGCTCAGGGTAAACATCTGGCTGTGCGCGCCCTCCCCGGTATCAACCACCGCTTACAGGGTGCGGATCGGGTATTACTGCAGAGCCTTTCCGGACTCTGGTCATACACAACCGAAAAGACACCCGATGATTGGACTATTCACCAAAATCACGCCCGACCCTCTTGACAGCAAAATCTCAGCGCCTATGATTAGCACTCGATGGGTGTGACTGCTAACAACACCCAGGATGAAGACATCCATTCACTTGTAAAAACGAGGAAATGCTCAATGAACTTGCGTCCTTTACATGATCGCGTCGTTATTCGTCGTCTGGAAGAAGAGCAGAAGACCGCCGGCGGGATCATCATTCCCGATACGGCCAAGGAAAAACCCGTGCGTGGCGAAATCGTCGCTGCTGGTCACGGCAAAATTCTGGAAGACGGCAAAGTCCGTGCCCTCGATGTCAAAAAAGGGGATCACGTTCTGTTTGCCAAATATGCCGGCACCGAAATCAAGGTGGAAGGCGAAGAGCTGCTGGTGATGCGTGAAGACGACATCATGGCGGTCATCGAAAAGTAAGCGTTGCTGAATATATCAACCCTTATTCATTTATTTTGAGGAGTATTTATGCCAGCCAAACAAGTTGCCTTTGCTGAACACGCCCGCGAAAAAATGCTGCGCGGCGTCAACGTACTTGCCGATGCCGTCAAGGTCACCCTGGGCCCGAAGGGTCGCAATGTGGTACTCGACAAGTCATTCGGTGCCCCCACCATCACCAAAGACGGTGTATCTGTTGCCAAGGAAATCGAACTGTCTGACAAGTTCGAAAACATGGGCGCACAGATGGTGAAAGAAGTCGCCTCCCAGGCTTCCGATGAAGCCGGTGATGGCACCACCACCGCCACAGTTCTGGCCCAGGCCATCATCCGCGAAGGCCTCAAGGCCGTGATCGCCGGCATGAACCCCATGGATCTCAAGCGCGGCATCGACAAGTCGGTCGCCGTCATCGTCGAAGAGCTGAAGAAGCAGTCCAAGCCCTGCAAAACCCAGAAAGAAGTGGCGCAGGTCGGCACTATTTCTGCCAACTCGGATGACTCCATCGGCAAAATCATTGCCGAAGCCATGGAAAAAGTCGGTAACGAAGGCGTCATCACCGTCGAAGAAGGCTCCGGCCTCGACAACGAACTGGACGTCGTGGAAGGTATGCAGTTTGATCGCGGCTACCTGTCCCCCTACTTCGTCAACAACCAGGACAAAATGGTTGCCGACCTGGAGAATCCATACATCCTCCTGCACGACAAGAAAATCTCTTCCATTCGTGACATGCTGCCGGTCTTGGAACAGGTTGCCAAGGCCAGCCGTCCGTTGCTGATCATTGCTGAAGACGTGGAAGGCGAAGCCCTGGCTACCCTGGTCGTCAACACCATGCGTGGCATCATCAAGGTTGCTGCCGTCAAGGCACCCGGCTTTGGTGACCGTCGCAAGGCGATGCTCGAAGACATGGCCATTCTCACCGGCGGCCGCGTGGTTTCCGAAGAAATCGGCATGAAACTGGAAAGCACCACGCTTGCCGACCTCGGTCAGGCCAAGAAAATTGTCATCGACAAGGAAAACACCACCATTATTGATGGTGCTGGTCAGCAGGGCGAAATCAAGGCCCGCGTCGAGCAGATCCGTCGTCAGATGGAAGATGCCAGCTCCGACTACGACCGTGAAAAACTGCAGGAACGGGTCGCCAAACTGGCCGGCGGCGTTGCTGTCATCAAGGTCGGTGCCGGTTCCGAAATGGAAATGAAGGAAAAGAAGGCCCGTGTCGAAGACGCCCTGCATGCTACCCGTGCAGCCGTCGAAGAAGGCATTGTCCCCGGTGGTGGTGTGGCTTTGGTTCGCGCCCGTCATGCCTTGGAGGACTTCAAGGCTGCCAACCATGACCAGGATATGGGTGTGGCCATCATCCGTCGCGCCATTGAAGAACCTTTGCGTCAGATTGTGGCCAACGCCGGTGGTGAAGGCAGCGTCATCCTGAACAAGGTGGTAGATGGTAAGGCTGGTTATGGTTACAACGCCGCCACCGACGAATATGGTGACATGTTCGAAATGGGCGTCATTGACCCGACCAAGGTGACCCGCACCGCGTTGCAGAAGGCCTCCAGCATTGCTGGCCTGATGATCACCACGGAAGCCATGGTTACCGAACTGCCCAAGAAGGATGACAGGGCAGGCGGCGATATGGGTGGTGACATGGGTGGTATGGGCGGCATGGGTGGCATGGGCGGCTTCTAAGCCCCTTCACCCGCAGTCTGTAGCATCAGAAAACCGGCCCCCTGATTGGGGGCCGGTTTTTTTGCGTAAAAAAACCTGTTCCACATTAAGTACGTACCGCATTTGAAATCACCAAATACAGCAGCAACAGAATCAGCCGTATCAAAAAAATTACAGGCTTAAAAAAGCCTCTTCAGGTTTGTTTTAATTGAAACTTTACCCATACAACTGAATCTTCATATAACCGTGGTCATCAATTTGTTACACACAATTGATATGTGCAAAAGAGTCTCCCGCTTAAATAAAACTTAACTCATTGTTATACAATGATTTTAATCGTTGGCACGATAGCTGCTTATGACGAGCGTACAGTTCGCTTCCTGGTGCTACGAAAATGAATACACTTCATAAGATCACCGTTAATTATAAATGGTCAATATTAGCTCTTGGCTTGATATGTTTCGTGCCTTATGTTGGGTTAGCGCAAGCAGATACCCTCGTATCTAGCAAGCAAATTCAGAAAGAAGCAACCCTGTTTCATCAACAAACGAATTTAAATAAATCGTTTGTTGGGGCGAGCAAAGCAACCAATCAATTTGAAATAGACAGCAAGGTATCCAATCAACAGTTGGCGAGAGTCTCGGGCAAAGGTATTCCGGTTAGCCTGCCTACGATAGGACGGAACACCAATGGAGTAGTTCTTTGGGATGAACTGCAGACTCGCTCTGGCGGCGGTAAAACCTCCTTTGAATGGAGCGGCGGGAACAATCTGCAAAGCATCAGCATGTCCACAAATCGCTAACAATTTTTCAGATAAAGGGAGCCGAGAGCAATGAAGTCAGAATTTCTTGTAGGGTTGGCCTTGATATTTGCCGGATTTTCCGTGAGCGCTACAGCAGCCCCTCAGACAGCACCCGTAAATCAGTCGAGCAGCGTTATTGAAGGCAATGCGTTTGTAAACAGTACCGGTATTATGGCTATTAATGAAGTTGCAGGCGTAGGTAATGCTCAAGCAAACCGCGTCCAAATGGTTATTGGTGCTATCAGACCTGTATCAAATAATATCTTGTCGCAAAGCGTTACAAATACTGATTCATCCACAAAAGATCCATCGTCAACACCCAACAGTTTGAATAGTGTGGTCATTAGTCCCACAGCTTTTAAAGGCGCTGAAGGCATTGCTCAGATCAATCAGGTATCAGGATCAGGCAACACCTCAGCAAACAGTTTCGCCCTCGGGATAGCCCCCGGGGTGATTCACTAGGCAGTATCAACATCGTTGTTATGTGTATACACCCACTCAAGGAGAATAGTATGAAAACCTCTATCAAGTTAAGTCCAGTTGCCATTGCCATCGCCGCCCTCGTGGCCGCGCCCATGGCGTTCGCTGCAGGTGCCAGTGTCAACAACGGCCAGCAGAGCAGTAGCAATACCCAGATCTCTGTTCTGAACTCCACCAACCATGCCAACATGCTGGGCAATGCCGGTGCGGGCAGTGTTGGTAACGTTGGCGTCAATATCGCCACAGGTAACCAGAACCAGCAGTCCAACGCTGGCTCCTTGGCCGCCAATGGTAAGATCCATGCCGCATCAACTGCCGCTGTTTCTGCCACCCAGGGTCAGGGTCGTAATCTTGCCATCCAGATGGTTAATGGTAGCAACAATGTCAACATGACCGACCATGCGCTCTCCGGTGCCTCCGGCAACATTGGTGCCAATATGGCCTCCGGCATTTTCAACCAGCAGCAGAATAATCTGGCCGTGTCTTCTGCCAAGAAGGCTGTGAGCTCCACCGCAACGACCAGCACCAGCCAGAATCTTGGTCAGAATTTGAGTGCCAGCGTCTATAACTATGGTAGCCAGGGAAATGCCAACAACACCCAAATCGGCGGAAGTGCGTTAAGCAACACTACAGGAAACATCGGTGTCAACCAGGCTGCGGGCATTAGCAACCAACAGAGCAACTCCATGGCGCTGGCTTCCGTGAGCAAGAAAACGACGAAGTCCGACGCTTCCACCTACACCGCGCAGAGCCAAGGGCAAAACCTTGCGATACAGGTGGTGGGTGGTGCCAACGCTGTCGACCTGACTTCACACGCTCTGCAGGGAGCCGCTGGCAACATCGGTGTAAACATGGCCTCGGGCAGTTTCAACCAGCAGCAGAACAGCACCTCCATAGCCAGCGCTGCCAAGAAAGCTGGCATGGTTGACTCGGCCACCAACACCAGCCAGAACATGGGTAGTGAGGCCAACCTCAGCACCCTGAACTATGGCCACATGGTCGGTGGCAGCAATGAAACTGGTGTTTATGGGAATGTACTAAGCAATGCTGCTGGCAACATTGGTCTCAATCAGGCTGCCGGTATCAGCAATCAGCAGAGTAACTCCCTGGCCATTGCCACTGGCAGCAAGAGCTATGGTGCCACCGCCACTGCAGGTACCAGCCAGTCCATGGGTGGAGTCCTCAGTTCACAGGGCATCCCTGTAATTTTTGGGCCTTTGGCCTGGTATCTGTCCTACCAGAACAATGCCGCCGGAATCGGTAGCAACGCCCTGCACGGTGCCACTGGCAACATTGGCGTGAATCTGGCTTCGGGTGCCAACAATCAACAGGGTAACTCTACCGCTCTGAGCTACGTCAGCAAAGGGAAGAGTCATTCTTGGGCCTCCGCCACGGCTGCTGCCGATCAGCTTTCGGTCAGCAACATTGCCTCTGATACCAACACCACCGATTCCAGCTTCATCAATGGCAATGCAGCAGAGAATGCCATCGGCAATATCGGCATCAACGTGGCCACCGGAGTTCAGAACCAGCAGCAGAATGGGCTGGCACTGGTTTCAGTGGCTTCTACCCACGCCATGGCAACAGCTAGTGCGCCAGTCAGTCAGATGGCCTATGCCAATCTTGGTGGCACCGTAGCCTCGACCTACACTAGCAGCGTCAGCGGCAATGCCTTGCAGAATGCTTCCGGCAACATCGGTCTGAACGTCGCCGCCGGCAACGGCAACCAGCAGTCCAATACCATGGCAATTGCCAGCGCTCAGTAAGCACCAGATGAAACTTCGCCACCCCCTATGGGGTGGCAGTTTTACAAAATTCATCAGGAGGCTGCCATCATGTTTAAATCCAAAGTTATACGTCCTTTTGTCTTGTCCAGCCTGATCATGGCAGGGGTGTTTGCTCTTACCCAAAGCAGTGATGTCAAGGCAGCAGCCTTTGGCGGGATCATTCCTGGAGCGGGCGTCATTCGTCTACCTGTCACCAATATGATAGGCATGCATTTTATTCATGTCGTTCGGCAACACACAGACTTTTCCTGTGGAGCCGCTTCATTGGCAACCATCCTCAAATACGCATTCGGCCAGAATGTTGACGAAGAAGGGGTCATAAAAGGCCTGTTCACCGTGAGCAATCCAGCAGAAGTTAAAAAAGTCGGATTTTCCATGCTGGATCTTAAAAAGTATGTAGACAAGATCGGGCTAAAGGGCGAGGGATACATTGTCACTCCCGCAGAGCTCGAAAAGATTCATATTCCGGTCATAGTGTTATTGGATCTTGGCGGCTACAAGCACTTTGTTGTTCTTGAGAAAACGGGAGCAGAACACGTTTATCTAGCCGATCCTGCCCTAGGGAATCGTATCATGCCCAAAGAACAATTTCTTAAGGACTGGAACAAGATTGTTTTTGCCGTATTCGGGAAAGGCTTTGAACCGCACTCGGTGCTTCTTAGCCCACCAGAACCACCCAGCGCACTTAAACTGCTGCATGGCATTTTACCCAACACAAAAGTATCGCCGGCACACTTTGGTTTTAATCAGGCAAATTACTTTTAATCATAAATATACTTGAGAGAGGCACACCATGAACGAATACCTACACCATAAAACTGCAGCAATGGCAGGTTGTTGTATGATGGCTGCCTCGTCGCTGCTTCTTAGTCCAGCAGCTTTAGCACTCCCCTTAACACAGGTACTACCAATCAGCTTCAAATCCGTTTCTGATCAAGCCTTATCTAAAATAGTGGGACGCGGCGTGATTGGTGGCACCATCGTTTATTTTGGCGTGGAAATGCAAACTAACTGGACCTCTGAAAATAGCCAAACACCCATGCGCAGCACCATGAATGTCGCACTAAACAGTTCTGGGAATATTTTCTTACCCACTATTACCTATTCTGTAAATGGTAACCTGCCTCAAGCCACCCAAAGCTCCAATAACCATGTTGATGGTAGCGGACTTAATAACACCAAGGGAGTAACACAAGCCATTCAAATTGCAGGGAACAGCAATTCGATTCAGAACGGAATGACATTAAATGTGGTTAAAGGGACACCAAACACTCCTACTTCTGGCACAGCCCTAACGGAAGGCGTAAACAATATAAATAATACGACTACCATGACTGTACAAAATGGACAGTTATCCATGGCAATCAATAATGGAGGGGCATCTGTTCGTCAAGGCATAGGACCCAATGGATTATTCCAAATAGCTCAGGTGGGCACCAATCTAAACATCATACAAAATCAGATGAAGCTGACCTTAGGTGTCAATCAAAACAAAGTAAATACCCAGAACATCGCGCAGTTACAGTCAATTTTGGGCAGTATGCGTGGATTAACTGCTGCGCCATAAAATATTTTTAGTGAATTTAAAAATGGGAGATAACTTAATCTAAGTTATCTCCCCTGTTTTTCCACTATTAAATCACATCAGAAATTATAAGGGATAGTGGCCGTAAGCTGAAAACTCGGCGCACTACTTGTCATTCCCGCACCAAGGTTCATAATCACTGAAGTTTTCGAGTTAAAGGCATAAGTCATTCCAACATTGGCAATGGCAACATTAGCGCCACTTCCAACCAGTGTCGTCCATGGGCCACCTGGCGCCCTGATTTGCGTGTCAGACTGAATACGGTCGGCAAAAGAAGTACTCAGACTCAGTCGATCATTCAAGGCAAAAGCCACTCCCAGGCTGTATTGAAATGCATTTCCTAATGCGACTTCCCCGGGCTGAACCTGATCCATTGCCGTACTGATATCAGGAAAATTTTTATTGAAATTATAATAATAACTGACACTTCCAAAAAAAATCGCCGGATCCGAGGTGGCCACAAAAGAGAGCCCCGGGTTCAAGGTCCAAACGCCATTACCAGTGGGTAAATTAGTAGGGACGATGAGATTTGAGTTGCCAGCGTCAGGTTGGTAGACCTTTATTCCATAGGGATTTATGCCAGTAGGTGCAGTAAGCAGAAGACTGGCTGTCAAACTGGGTAAATTTTTACTTTCCTTGAAAATCTGGTAATAACCGCCAAAACTGATATCCCCAAGACGCGGACCACCCGAGGAAACCGTCGCTTGGCTGTAGCTTTTAGACGCATCCTGTGCACCGCCAATCTGGTAAACACTCTGACGATAGACAATCGGCACGTTCAGCACCAACTGCAAACGATTGGATACAGGATAGTAGGCTGATTCAGTGAACGTATAAATATTTGAATTGACTTTTGAAATATTTATATTTCCTAGAAAAATAGCGCCCAAGGCAAGAAAGCCATTGAGATTCAACGTGTTTTGATCTGAGTAGGCATAGGAAACGCTGGATTGCAGCGTTAATTGCGGATAAAAGAAATCTGAATTTTGTTGCAGAATCGCTTTTTTGCTGGCGGACTCTGGTGGAGCTTTGAGAGTTTGGTCTGCCGCACTAGCTTCTATAGAGGTTAATCCACTCAACACTGTTAGAGCAAGGCCAAGTACAAATCGATTTCGCATACTTAAGATACTCCTAATGTTTCTATTTCTCGTGCCATACGTCTGATATAGTACACTTTCTGTCAAACATGTCTTTAGCGAAAATGATAACCCAAGTAGAATTTTTTGGATACCCAGAGAAAACATATCCGGCAACCTGCTTCCTCTACCCATCTCTAATGCATTATTGATACTCAAGAAGCACAAAAACAAGCTGCTGTAACGTGGATGAAACACTCAAAATAAATTTGTAACATATTGAAAAAATGTAATTAATAGCAAACATTCAACCATTATTGTATTACTTTAGGTATTTTTTTCTTGGTCAATGATACAACTAAATCGTATCTTACTGAAAAAACAATATATTTAATTTGGCATATTATTTGCTTTGTTTTATGAACACAACAAAATGGTTGGGATAAACATGCTAGAAACAAGAACTGAGCAAGAATCAAATGAAAATGTGGTCACCGCATTGCATCCACAAAATAATAGAATATTTGCTAGTCATAATACAGCAAATAACGAAAGACTAAAATTAAAAAGAAAAGCAGACAAGAAAATTTATATACCTGTTTACAGCAAATTCCTCATTGCCCAATTCGGTGCCATTTTATGGGTTTTATTCAGCATCTGGATCGCCCTACCCTGGATAGATAGTCTCGCTGATTTATTTGGATGGGTGCTGACTATATTCGCGATTGGTGGCATGGCCATCGTTCCTGGATATATTTCAGGCATGATTATATTCAGCATCTTACTGGATCGAAGACCTCCAATGAACACACCAAGTGAGCTACCAGCAGTGAGCATATTAATTGCTGCCTACAACGAGGAAAATAATATTGAAGACACTCTGAAATCTATTCTTAATCAATTTTATTCCGGGATCATGGAAGTCATTGTTATTGATGATGGGTCTACCGATAAAACGACAGATGTTGTCGAGAAAATTACTGACCCAAGAATAAAGCTCATCAAACAAAAGAAAAATCAGGGGAAAGCAAGCGCGCTCAATGCAGGCTTGGCCATAGCTTCGCATGCTATCATCATCACCGTAGATGCCGATACGTTTCTGTACAAGGACGCCTTAAAATATATTGTGGGTCGCTACCTTGGAGACCCAGAGGGTACTGCTGCAGTTGCTGGAGCAATCGCTGTACGCAACTCAAGAAAATCATGGATCACCAGAGTACAGGAATGGGATTACTTCCACGGCATTGCGGTAGTCAAAAGAGTTCAAAGTCTTTATCAGGGTACTCTGGTTGCGCAGGGTGCATTCTCCTTGTATCAACGCGACCTGGTCAAGGAAATGGGCGGATGGACGCCTTGTGTTGGAGAAGATATTGTTCTTTCCTGGGGATTACTAAAGCAAGGTTACCGGATTGGTTATGCCGAAAATGCCATTGTATTTACCAACGTACCTGAAACTTATAAACAGCTTTTTCAACAACGTCGGCGCTGGGCACGCGGCATGTTTGAAGCAATACGGGCACATCCTGGCATTTTTTTAAAAAGAAGAATAACTCTCCAGTTCGTTTTCATGAATATGTTATTTCCATGGCTGGATCTTAGTTATCTCTTGTTTTTCATCCCAGGACTTATTGCTGCCTGCTTTGGATTTTTCCTGCTTGCCGGACCAATAACCCTCTTGCTATTACCTTTGGCAGCACTGAATAACGTCGTGATTTTCTCGGTACAAAGCACCATGTTTAAAGAACGCGGAATACACATTCGCAAAAATCTTCGTGGCATGTTTCTCTATGTGTTTCTTTCGCAATTACTTATGTCTCCAGCATCTCTCGCCGGTTACGGTTCAGAATTGTTAAGCCTGAGAAAAAAATGGGGTACCAAGTGAAAAAAAAACCTATTCAAACCATGGCAGTCATTGCTGGGCTGATCTTTTTTTGTGGTGCCACTGTTGCGGCTGCCGACCCGGGACATGATATCCGACTGGGACGCGAAGCTTTGACACAAGAACATCCTGATTTGGCTTTGTCTTATTTTCGTAAAGCCAGAGATGAAATCAATCGCCATCCCGACAAATACCATGATGATCAGCTTGCCGCCCTGTCTGGCCTTGGGTATGCCGCACTTTGGGTTGGTAATTCTCACGAAGCAGAAAACGCCTATTCCAAGGGCATCACCATCGCCCATAGTCCTGAGGATCAAAAAACCATGCGGGTGGGTTTAGCCAGGGCACTCATCAATTTAGGACGTCCAAGAGAAGCTTATGATATTTTAAAACCGGTTCGCAGCATGGGTGCGGACCCGCAATTGCAATCTGCTATTGCCAGCGCCTTATTGAGTTGGGATACCATTGCCTGGAAACATCTGGACCTGGCCGCACCCCATGGGGTTTACCCTGGACCTCAATGGCAAGTGCAACTTTTTAGGCAAACCTCGGATTTTGTATACTATCCTTTGCATGATCGTATTAACGTGGGCTATCAGTACAGCAGCGATAGCGACCACAACATCAATCAAATATACCAGGCTGGGGTCACCATTCCCGGCGTCGGACTCGGTGATAACAGCCTCAGTCCCACCATGTGGTATGCAGGCTTTCGCCAAACGCAAATAAACGACAGCGATGGTCAGATTGGCCTTTCGACCCTGGAAGGTGGCTGGTCTGCGCCCATAAATACCAACTGGAATTACAGCATACTTGGCGGAGTCAGCACCGCGAGAAACTGGACTTTTGGAAGGCTGGCAGGACAGCTGAATTATCAACCCAGCGATTCCTGGGGTCTCAACCTCAGCTTTGATCGACAACCTATTCGTACGGTTACTGCCGTGGAAAATAAAATTCTCGTTAATACGGTCAGTTTGGGGGGCTTCGGGCGCCTCAGAAATATCGGCACCGTGGGCGCCGCTTATTTTCACCAGGCTTTTAGTGATGGCAACCAGCGTGACGGAGTAGTCGTTCGTGTTACCCCTGAGTTTTACAGCTTTAGCAGCCTGCCCATCAGTGTTGGTGTTCAGGGATATTTCAGGGCTCTTCGTCAGATTGAGTGGGTAGGGGGTAGAATGCTGTGGAGCGGTCGTGCCCTGAATTGGAGTTAGCTGATGGTCCCTGAAGAGCTGTTTTCTCTCGCGTTAGGATTGGTTCCGCCGTGGTT